>NZ_JBGCCM010000020.1:0-232645 GCF_041262085.1 Catenulispora sp. GAS73 | reverse complement strand
AAATGCCCCGCCGCGGGGCGCGCGGGGCCCCCCCGCCCCCCCCCTTTTAGTCCAGTCCCACCCCCCCCGGCCCCCCCCCCGCCCCCCGCGCGCGCCCCGGGTCCCGGGGCGTCAACGACCTTGCTCACACCGCTGGCTGGCTAGGGATCGACGGCTGCGCGGCCGGAACTGAGGTCGGCCCGGGCCAGCTGATCACGACGCGGCCGTGCGGCAGGTCCGCGACCCGCCCCGCAGGCAGCAGGTCGTCAACGGTTTCGGCCGGCCACACTGTGTACTGCGGTCCCGGCCCTCCGCGCTGTTCGGCGTCCCACACCCTCATCTGCTCGGCCATGTGCTCGGCGAGTGCGTTCGCGTCGGGTCCGTAACCGACCGCGCCGGCTTCCCAAGTAGTTCCGCCGTCGGCGTCGTCGCTGACCTTCTTGAACACTAGGAACGCCACCGAGCCGTTCTCGGCCGCGGCCGGCGCGTAGCTCTTGAGCGGCGCGAGATTCAGCGGGTCTCCGCTGCCGATGGCAATCGTTGCGGCGCCGGGCATGTTGGCCAGCCACAACTGCAGCACGTCGTGCGGCTCCATCCCGCGCATCGTCACCCCGCTCCAGGCTTTCGCTGGCCGGGAGTCCAGGAGGCCGGTGAAGTCGCCGGCATCGGCCGGGACCGCCTGATCGAACCGCAGCGTCACCGTCTCCGTCAGCGGGATCCGGGTCTCCAGCTGCGCGCGGGCCGCGACTCCTCGCATCGGTACGAACCCCATAAATTGCCCGCGGTCGTCACTGACCAGGTGGTCGCCGTCGCGGCGCAGCGCGACCACCCGGGTGCGTCCCAGCACCCGAAGTGGCAGCACCAGCACTCCGTCCGGGGCCAATTGCTCCCACCAGGCGTTCGGGACGTCCATCGCCTCAACCGTGACGATGATCCGATCAAATGGCCCGTGCTGCGGGATACCGCGCTCGCCGTCCCCACAGACCACGACGACGTCCGAATAGCCGGCCAGCTGCAGGCAGCGCTCGGCTCGCTCGACGACCTCGGGGTCGATATCCAGCGTGAAGACCAGGCCGGTGCTGGTCACGATCTCACGGATGTACGCGGCGTTGACGCCGCCGCTGCCGATCTCCAATACCCGCTGCCCCGGCCGCAGACAGGCCCGCTCCAGCATGTCAGCCTGGCAGCTGGGCGCCGACACGGAGCTGACGGTGACGCCAGCCTCGTCCTTCTTGGTCCGAAGGACCGTGTCCTCGTATGCGGTCGCCACCTCGACCTCGTTAGCGAACAAGTGCCGGGCGACCGTGCCCATGGCGCGGGCCACCGGGTCGGTGCGGATCCAGCCTTCGTCGCGGAGCTGCTGCACCATGGCGTCGCGTAGAAGATTCGGGGAGGCGGGTGGGGATTGGGTTTCCATCCGGTTGACGCTAGAGGGCGCCGCTGACAGTACCGCGTTGATCGCACACAGCCATGACGGCCGGACGGATCGGTGCCGGGAACGTCGCGGCTACTGCCCAGCGGCGCTGGGCTTGCGGCGCAGGCCCGGAGCGCGCCGCGGCCGGAACCCCGCGGCGCGTCAGCCTGCCGGTCGAGACAGGCGGGTGGTGCTGCTCAAAGGGCCTGGTGTTCTTCCTGCTCGTCGGCGTGTATCTCAGGCTGGAGATCAGGATCGTGCGCGAGGCAGTAAGCGGTGGTGTCCCCTGTGGGCTGCCAGGTTATTTAGGGGGCTGCGATACGGTTGACTGCCCGAATGGAGACGGTCGATCTGAGAAGACGAGGGTGCCGGACAACCCAGATAGTGTGCCCGTGGTCGAGGGCGACCCTCACACCCTCGGTGTTCTCTATGCGAATAACTACCTTCAAGCCCATCCGCGGGTCGCAACCGAACCAGCTGTCGCTGCGGATGGAGGCGAATCTGATGACGGCGACTTGGGCCGCGGCCTTGGACCTGATGCAGGGGATGCTCACCGGCGAGGCCGGCAACCGCGACGAACGAAGAGCTTACCGAGTTCTTCCACGGGTTCGCTGTGAGAGTTGGGACGGCCAGGGAACGACACCACGGCAGCGACGAACAGCGGGGACGCCGGTTGGCGGGGCCTAAGGCCTGTTTGAGAATCCCGGTCGTGGCTGGGGAGTTCAAGGCGCTGTGCCGGGCGGCGGACGGCCGGCCTGATCCTGGTTCGGCTCTGGCCGGTCGACCGGCGCGCCCAGCGCGGATGACGGGCCTGCCTGGCGCGGGCGGGGTTCTCAAACAGGCCTTAGCAGCGAGCGGCTGAAAACCTGCCGCGCCACCGTCTCAACCGGGGCTAGAGTGCTTACGTGATCTCGCGGTATCAGATCGTTTGTCCCGGCTGTGAAGAGCCGTTTTTGGTACGCCTGGGGATGGCGCCAAGCAAGATGACGCGGTTTTATGTTCCGTGCCCCACGTGCAAGCTCCCGATTCGTGGGCGCTCTTATGGCATGGACCTCGACTCCACTCGGGTCGATTTTGATGCTGAGTGGTTCAGGGGTGATGAGCCCGAGCTCATCGTCACCATCGATCCGAACGTGCCTTCCCGCTACGAAGCAACGGACATGATGAGCGGGATCGGAAGCGCTCCCGCCGCGACGTTGTTGCAACTTGTCGGTGACGAACGCATGCCCGACCTTATTACGTACCTGCCGCGAGGGCGGCAGGCGGCCGAGGAATGGTGGCCGAAGGCTCGTCGAATTTACGAGTACTACCTCGAAGAAGACTGGGTACGGTTCAACAAGGCTGGCCGCTCCATGCTGGGTGACAGCTGGTCTGATCCGGCAACAACCCATGAACGCGCTACAGCAGCCCACCAGGTGCTTGGAATCGTCTTGAAAGCGATTACCGATGATGACGATCCTGCAGCATCGAACTTCTTGCGTCGATGGCTGAAGAAGCATACCGGCGCATTGAATCGCACGTCATACAGGGCGTTCGCTCGTGCAGATGCTGACTCTGGCGAGCTTGCCGTGATGCAGCGACGGCTTTTCGATGTACTGGATCTATTCATCCAACGATTCGACTCGTGGCAGATGGGAATCCTTCGCAGGATCGTCCCCGATCAGCGATTGCCTCTGCTGGGCGACCTGACGCTATTTCGCGACGAGTTTGACATTCTTCGTGACCTCTATCAACAGGCCTTTGAAACGGTCTGCAAGACGCTGCGCTATCCGGTGGCTGCTCAGAACACCATCAAGCGCGGCGACCCGAGTGACTTTGGCGGCGTCGTACCGCAGACATTGACTCGCAAGGCCAACCCGAAAGACCTCGCGGCCTTCGAGAAGTTGGTGAACTACGAGAAGCTACAATACGTCGCTCAGATCCCCGGCATGGAGGGATGGGTCGGGCTGCTGGACAACAAGACCAGGAACGCCATCGGCCACGCGACCGTGCGTCACGACCTAAGGACTGGACTCGTGGTGAGCGACACGTTGCCAGCGGGCGTGCACTACCTCGACGTCGCCTCGGATGTGTTTGGCATCTTCGATGCACTCTGCATTTCGCTACAGGTCCTGCGCGGAATCCGCATCGTTTCTTCGCCGGACTTTGGCAAGGAAACCAACGACGTCGAGGCAAGCGTACGGCGAGCGCTGGGGCTGCCGTCGAGCTAAGGCCTGTTTGAGAACCCCCGGTCGTGGCTGGGGCGTTCAGGTGCTGCGCTGGGCGCGCCGGGCGGCCGGCCTGATCCTGGTTCGGCTCTGGCCGGTACGGGGTAGCCAATCGCCTGCGGCGCGGTCGCGTCGACTTCCACCTCCAGGTGAAGGTCCCCGAGTCGGGCCTGCTCGACAGCGATCAGTTGTGCGCTGGTCAGCGGGAATTGCAGCGTCGGGCGCTCGATCCGGCCGCCCGGTCAGCCCGCCACCAACAATCAGCCGGTTGAGATATCCCCCGTGGTCCCGGTCTTATGAGGCGGAGCGCAGGTAATCAGGAGCAGATTTGCTGCCGACGAGCCGGCCAGCAGGTGGTCGGTTGGGACGGTCGTGATGGCCGCTCGCTGGCCGCGGACGCGGGTCTTTGCAGCCTGCCCATCCCGCGGGCGACGCGATGGTGGCCCTGCTGCACGGGGCACAGCCGCCTAGTGGCCTGGTGGCAGGCCGCCGAGCTTCCTTAGCTCGGCGTCGATCAGCCCGATCGCGACATTTGCTAGTGGACCTTGTGCCTTGGCGAACAGTCCGCGGATCCGGGATGCGTGAGCAGCGGCGCGGGCCGGGTCAGACTCGTTCCCGAGCCTGTCGAGGGCGTCGGTGAGCGTCTTGCGCTCGTTCTCGTCGTGGAACACCAGTGAGGCGGAGCTGGCGCGCAACTGATCGGTCAGCAGGGCGATCGCCGCCGGGTCGAAGCTGACGATGAGGTTGCCGGTGCCGCTGTGCAGATTCGTGACTGAGCCGTTGATCACGGTGGAGACTGTCACTGGCGGCGCTGATTGCTCAGCGTTCTCGTCAGCGGCTGCCTCGGCCTGTTCGGCGTCATACGCCTCTTTCCAGCCTTTCACGGATCCTCCGAACTCCTCGATGCAGCGAACGCCGTCGCGGGTGAGGGTGTAGAAGCGGGCAGTCCGCTCGAGCCGCCCCGTAGGTCGCTCCTCGAACTGCACCAGGCCGGCGGCAGTGAACTCGGACAGGGTGGTCTCGACGTCTCGGCGCTCATGAAGCCATTCCCCGGCGTAGGAGCACCAAGGGCGCCGTATGCGGCCCCAGGTTTCGTCCCAGCCGAAGTCGACTTGTACGGTGCCGTCGTGGTACAGGCCATTGAGCATGATGGTTCGGCATATCTGTCGCCTGGCCGTCGGATCTAGTCGGCGGAGC
Organism: Catenulispora sp. GAS73; assembly: GCF_041262085.1. Lineage (NCBI taxonomy): Bacteria > Bacillati > Actinomycetota > Actinomycetes > Catenulisporales > Catenulisporaceae > Catenulispora > Catenulispora sp. GAS73. The sequence goes on along the minus strand of NZ_JBGCCM010000020.1, from coordinate 227,848 downwards.
TGGACCAGGTGGTCGTGGGCATCCTCGCCAGCCTTGGTGAGCCGGGTCAGCGTCTGGGGCCGGCGGAACCGGCGAGGCCGCGTTTCGCGGATGGTCAAGCTGGCCTCAGCAAGACAGCGCAGTGCTCTCCTGGCGACGAACTCGCTCGTGCCGAACAGCGCGAAAGGGCTGATGTATGAGCTGTCTGCGTCTCCGACAAACTGGATTGCCGTGCTGAGCACATCATCAAGATCCCATCCGCGCTCCAGTGCGGCTTGAACGTCCCCCACGTCTTGATGTTATCGGCCAATTCAGGGTGCTGTGTTGTACTGTTGCCGACTCCTGGGTGATCGCACGTTCCAGCGGCCACCACCGCCAGCGATGCCGCAAACCGGCAAATCGGCTGGGGGATGGTGGTGATCTACGCGGCAAGGGCGACGGAGAGGGCTGGTTTCGCCCAGGTCCGCCCCGCTATCCTGCGGCCTATATCAGGGGTCTGGGGGGAGTTACGCGATGCCCGCTTCATCGCCGTCATCCGGTTCGAGTGCTGTTGTGGGAAACGTGCTCGTCGTAGTGGCTGTTCTCGGCTACCTGGCATGGCTGCGATTCCGTTGGTACCCGCGGCGCCAGCGGGAACGGAGACTGCCGGACGAGTGGTACCGGGAGGCAGGGATGGCCGCGCTGGCCCATCTGTACCCGAACACTAACGAGGGCGGGTTCGCGGACCTGCGCGGGCGGCTTATCGATCAGAAGCTCAGCGGCTATGCCGTCGAGCGGATCATTCGGCTGCTGATGGCCGACGGTGTCCTGCACCGCCGCGTCGAGGACGGCGTGGAGCAGTTCGCTCTCAACAGCGCACAGCCCGAACCCCTCGCGGCCACCGCGCCATCGCCCGCCGTGAGCGGGCCGGCAAGCACCGCGCCCGGCCCGCCGCCGGGCATCGTCTTCAACTCCGGAACCTTGTACTACCAGCACAACGGCGGCACCATACAGTCCGGCACCGCGAACACCTCCACCCATAGCCAAGCCTCAGGCGGTGAGTCTGACATGCGGCGCCTAGCCGAGCAGATCGCCAGTGCCCTGCGCCAGGACGCCGCCGGTTCCACTGATCCGGCGATGGCCCAGGCCGCGCGCCATGCGGCAGCCGATGTCGAGCAAGCAGCCAAAACTGGCGACAAGAACCGCTGGGATGGTGCGCTGGACCGGATCCAGAAGCTGTCAACCGCGGCCGGCCCCGTCCTCACAGCCACGACGCAGGTCCTCACCCTGATTCTCGGCAACAAGGCGTAGAACTTGACCGCGACCAACCCTCGTGGCGGCCGCCAGGGCCCGCAGGCTGCGCTGCCTGATCGGTCGCGTTCGCGTGCCGTCCTCATCGGCGTCTCGGCGTTCCGCCATCCGACGCTGCCCGACGTGCCGGCCGCCGGCAACAGCCTGCACGGCATGCACGACGCGCTGGTCGACCTCGGCGGCTGGCCGCCCGAGCGCATCGAGGTTCTGGACAACCCGTCGGACTGCCGCAAGGTGGGGAGCCTCATCAGCGACCTGGCCGTCGACACGGACGAGACGCTGCTGCTGTACTACGTCGGGCACGGGCTGATCGCGTCGACTTCGGCACAGTCACTGTGCCTGGCCGTCGCGGACACCGATCCCGCTCACCCCGAGAAGTGGGGCATCGAATACTCCCTGATCAAGGAGGCGTTCCGCGGCAGTCCGGCGGCCGTTAAGATCGCCATCCTGGACTGCTGCTACTCCGGCCGGGCCATCGACGCCCTGTCCGGCGGCGGGCTCAGCACCCTCACGGAGGCATTGGGTGTCTACACGCTCACCGCCTGCGATACCGACCAGATTGCGAGGGTTCCGCCGCTGGCGGAGCAGGACACTGCGTGCACAACCTTCACCGGAGCCTTTCTGGAGGTCCTGCATGAGGGCGTCCCGAGCCAGCAGGATGTTCTGACTCTCGCGGCGATCTACCCCGAGGTGCGACGCCGGCTGCTCGCCCGCGACCTCCCCTGCCCGAACAAGAGCGCCACAGACACGGCTGAACACCTTCCCTTCGCAGTCAACAGACGACGAGCCGGACTCTCCGGTGCCCCGGCCGCGACGCCGACCGCTGTGAAGCAGCTGAAAGGCGTTGGCATGATGCCCTCTTGGCTTCGCGACTTCGCTGAACCCGGCATCGACCGTTCGACACGGCTGTTGAGCTTGGACGCAGCCGAGCGCGGGCGCACCGCCGGAGACGGCGTAAGCCGGCGGCCGCGGTTGGAAGGCGAGGTGGACGTGCGAGAACTTGCTGCGTTGTTCGGCCTGTCTCGGCGCGATACCGCGCGCCTGGCGCGCCGCCCGGAGATCATCCAGGCCCTGGGGAACCGCGCGGTCAAGGACGCCGAAGATCTGCTGCGCGACCTGGCACGGCAACGCGTGGACCTGCCGTTCGACCTGCCCTTGCTCTGGCAGCCGCAGCGGAGGGCACCGGCGGCGGCTTTAGACGAGACGCGGCTGGTGGATGGGTTCTTCATCGCTGTCTGGCGTGCCGAGCTGGGGCGGGTTTGCGTCCTGTACCGGTGCGATGACCTGGCCCCGCGGGCGCTGGACTACTCAGCGGTGCTGGCCAGCCTCGATGCGCGGCTTTTGGCTGTGGAGGCGAAGAAGTTCGAGCTGCATGGCCCGCGGCTGCTGATTGTCGAGGCTGAAGCCCCGGAGCAGACCTACTACGCCAACTGGCGCGATCTGGCAGAGGTACTTGGCCGCGACATCCCGTGGTGGCCGCGCTCGATGCGTAGACCAGCACAGATGGCCCAGTGGGAGCCTGATGGCAGCCCGGCGGCGTATGAGCCGACCACCCACCGCGATGTCGCCGCGCTCCTGGATCTGGCCGACCGCGAGCCGGAGGGTTCGCCGGCACGACTTGCCGCCGTGTCTTTGGCCGCCCAGTGGCATGACGAGGCGTTCTCCGCCGCCACCGACGAGATCGCGAACGCCCTCAACGCCCCGCAGTGGAAGGGCTGGATGCTGGCCGCCAGGCCTCTGCGACACCGGGCGCCGCATTTCATCCGCAGGATCCCCGAGGCGGAAGTTCGACGGGGATGGGGCCAGATCGCGTGCAGGACAGACCATACGGCCTGGGCTTGCGTTCAACTCGCCTCTGAGATGCACGGCGGAGGCGTCTTTCCCTTCGGCGACCACATCGAGATCGCCGCGAGTACGGGCCCGGCCGCGGAATGGGCCTCACGTCTGGTGCCGACCGAGCCGACAGCGGTCCTGGCCTACCTCGACGGCGCCAATGCCATCGACGCCTTGAAAGACCCGGCCACCGGCCTTCCCGTCGCGCAGCGACGGAACACCACAGGAGCGCCGGCAGCGATGTACAGCACGCTTGCCACACAGCGGCTGCCTACGACCAGCCCCCTAGCCCAGTTCATCGTCGATGACGTGATCTGGATCCGCACCCAGGATGGCGTGCTCTACCCGGCCCCGCGCCTATACGGCGAAACGCTGGGTTTCGGCTACCGCGGACCCGAGGCGCGGCGGCTCGCCCAACTCATTGAACGGCTGCTGCAGGACATCACCGCGCCGGCCGCCGCCCTGAGCGACCAGAGCGTGTCACTCGGCTTGCTGCAAGGAGCGACCGGCGGCTGGGACGATGGCGAAGTCCTCAGCCGTACCCAGTTGCTGCTGGCCGTCCAGAGCACCGGTCGCGTGGACCCGGCCCTGTGACCGCACAGCCCCATACTGACTCAGTATCCTGCTAGCACGCACCGCCGCGCCGGCCACCAGCCGCCGTGTCCGCAAGCGGGGAGCCGAACCGAGGTAGCACAGTCACGAACTGGGGGGATTTGCGATGGTCGCCGTCACGCTACGGACCGACGGACGCGGCAGCACCAGCATGGAGGAGCTCTACCGCTGGCTGCGCGGCGAACGGTCACTGACAGGCCTGGTCCGAACCGTCCAGGAACCGCCCGGCGAGCAGGACCTCGGTGCTGGCTCCAGCGCGCTGGAGATCGCAGTCGGCTCCAGCGGCGTATGCGTCGCATTGGTGGGGTCCCTCAACGCATGGCTGCAAAGCCGACGCTCCGAGGTGTCCATAGAGGTCACCGCAGCCGACAAGAGCGTCAAGGTCAAGGCCAGCAACGTCGATGAGGTGACAGTCCTGCTCACCGAGGCCATGCGGATCGCCGAGGGCCGTGAACCCTGACGCCGCTCGGTCCGCCGCGATCCTCATCGCCGTTGCACAATACGACGATCCCGCCTACCCGAAAATCCCGGCCGCAGCCAGCAGCCTTCAGGCCATGAAGGCGATGCTCGTCGAGGCAGGAGGGTGGACGCCAGAGTCGATCAAGCAGCTTCCGAGCCCAAGTGACAGCCGCAAGGTCATTACCTTGATCGAGGACGTCGCGAAACAGGTCACAGATACCCTCCTGCTCTACTACGTCGGCCACGGCGTGATCTCAGGAGATCAACTGTGTCTGACGCTCGCCGACACCCAATCCATCAACCCGGGCGCCTACGGAATCGAATACCCGCGCATCCGGGCCGCGCTGCGGGACAGCCCCGCTCGCGTCAAGATCGTGATCCTGGATTGCTGCTTCTCCGGGCGCGCGATCGAGGCGCTGGCCGGCTCCGACCCGCCGCCGGACATCCACGGCACCTTTGTCCTGACCGCCAGCGACGGCGATCACGGCGCCCACGTGCCGCCGCCGCACCGCCAAAGCGGGGTGTGCACGTCGTTCACCGGCGAGCTGATCAACCTAGTTCAGACCGGGATCGAGGGCGGGCCCGACCCCTTGACGCTGGATGTCATCTACCGACACCTGTACACCCGACTCGTCAACCGTGGACTGCCCAAGCCCCACTTCAGCAACGGCGGAACCGCAGCCGGCTACCCCTTCGCACGCAACCGGTCGGCTGTGCGCGCCGTGACGCCGAAGACAACAGAGACCGAGCCGGCCAGTCGTCGTCGCCGGCCGGCCCCTACTCCTCGCTGGCTGCGCGAATTCGCCGAGGCGGCCCAACCCCACACGCCGCGCGACCTGCCGTTAGAAGCCGCAGCTGGCCTAGGGAGCCAGCACGACACCGACCAGGGTCTTGAGTATTCGCATCGCCCGCAGAGGACCCTGCTCGAAGGCAAAGCATGGGGCGGCCTGACTGAGCTGGGCGAACTGCTCGACACCGGGACCGGCTATTCACAGCTGAGCTTCCATCCCGCCCTACCTGAGCCATTGCTGGGCACCGGAGGCAGAACCACCCTGGAGCCGGCGATTCGGCACCTTGCCGCGCACGATCTCTACCTCGCCGAGGAGGCGCCGCTGTTGTGGCGCCCCGCAGGCCAGGCAGAGCCAGCAACGATCGTGGCTACCGCCGTGCGCGGAAGCTTCTTCCTATGCCTGTGGCGGGCACGGGCCGGACTCATCGCCGTGGTCTACCCCTGCGACTGCGAAGACATCTACACGCAGGACCCTGCGGACTACTGGCAGCTAGCCCAGGGGCTGCCGGAGCGGCCGGACACAATCGCCTGCCTCAACACCGATTTCGGACTGTGGGGGCCGGAGTTCACCGCAGTGGATGCCCGACACCCCGGTCGCTACTACCGGGCGACATGGCCGGACTTGGCTGGCGCGCTCGGGCGCGACGTCCCCTGGTGGCCGGACACCCTACGCCGGCCCGAGCGGATGACCTCCTGGTGCGCTGCACCGGAACCTTTCACCACGCACTACTACGAGGTCACGACGAACCTTGACGTCATGGCGCTGATCGAGTTGGCGGAGGCGGAACCCGAGGATTCTGCGGCGCGGGTGGCAGTGTTGCACCTGACATCAGACATCCGCGACCGCGCCATGACCGACTGCCGGATCCAGACCAGCTCGCTCGAGGATGCCGCGGGCCGCTGGACCGGTGCGGTGCTGGCAGCCCGGCCGCGGAAACGCGGCTTCAAACAGTTCGCTGGCGTCCCCGCTGAACGCCTGCGCGAGGGATGGCAGGTCATCGCACGACGCCCCGACCATCTGGCCTGGACCAGCCTGCGCGTCGCCAAGGCCTGGAACGGCGGGGCCAACATGCCATTCGGCCGACCCGTTACCGTCCGCAGCACTTCGCCGGCCGCGAAGGAATGGGCGGCCCGCCTGGTGCAGTCCGACCCCACCGCCGCTGTCGCCTTCCTGCATGGCTACGACATCGCCACGGTCCTGACCGACCCGCGCACCGGCCTGCCCGCCGTCCACGGCGGCGGGGAGCCTCCCTTCCCCTGCCACACACTGCCCCCTGACCGCCTGCCCACCACCAGCCCGCTGGCCGAAGTCATCCTGGACGAGGTGATCTGGATCCGCACCGCAGACGGAACCCTGTACCCGGCGCCGCGGCGTCACGACTACGGCCCGGCGTTCGGGTACGACGGCACCGGCCCAAGGGTGCTCGCGGTACTGATCGATCGCCTACTCGACGACATCGGCGCCGACGGGATCGACATCATGGCCGATTCCATCTCGATCGGCCTACACGAAGGCGCGACCGGCAGATGGGCCGCCGGTGCGGTGCTCACCCGCGGCCAGCTGCTTCTGGCCAGGCAGAGCACGGGCCGATTCCGCCGATGAACGACAACCATCAGACGGTCCGCCGCAGTGCGACATCGCGCACATCGTTGGCGGCCTGCGAAATCTCGCGAACATCCCGCACGGCGGCACGCAGCTGCCGATCATCCCGCGCGGCGCGGCCGGAGCCGGAGCGTGCCGCCGGACAGTCGCCCGCCCGCCCTGGTACGGGGATGCACGGTGATGATCCTGGTCTACGTCGGCGATCGCGTCGGCCGCTGTATCGGAGATCCTGCGGGAGTACTGCGACGATTTCCCTGGAGGACTTGGTGCGCTTCGTGGCCGGTCGCCGTGCTGCCTGATCGCTTCCGCTCGAATGCCGTCATCATCGGTGTGGCGAACTACGACGACGAGGGCTTCCGCGATATCCCGGCCGCAGCCAACAGCGTCCGGGCGATGCAACACGTTTTGCACGGGCTCGGCGGCTGGCCGGCCGACCGGATCAAGGCCATGGACAGCCCCTCAGACTGCCGTGCCGTGGTCGACGAACTTCACGACATCGCCGCGAACACCGAAGACACCCTGCTCCTGTACTACGTCGGCCACGGCGTGCTCTCCTCCTCATCGATGGACCTGTGTCTCACCGTCAAGGACACCAAAAGCGGGCGCCCTGATCTCTACGGCATCGAGTACAGGCGGATCAAAGAGGCCTTCAAAGACAGCCCGGCGCGGGCGAAGATTGCCATCCTCGACTGCTGCTATTCCGGCAGGGCCATCGACGCACTGGCCGGCGACGCCCTCCAGGAGTTCACCGCAGCTGATGGCGTCTACACCCTGATCGCCAGCGACCAGATCGCACACGTGCCGCCACTAGCCGATCAGGACAATGCCTGCACCTCCTTCACCGGCGAGCTAGTAGAGATCATCCGAGCAGGCCTGCCTGTGCACGGCGACGTGCTGTCCTTGCACGACATCTACCGCGAGCTCAGAAGGCGCCTGCAAGAGCGCGGGCTGCCGAGGCCCAATCAAAGCGGCACCGACCTGATCGGGCAGGCCCCCTTCGTAATCAACCGGGACCGGGGAGAGCTCGCTCCAGGTGAAATTCCCGAATGGCTTCGTGCCTTCAGTGAAGGCGCGGTGCATGAAGACGCACTGCCAGACGTCGAGGACGGAACCTACGATCCGGGGTTCGGCGACGATGTCAGCCTGACGGAGCTGAGCTCGCTGATCGACGTCGACGTTCGGCGTCTACGCCAGGCCCTCGGACACCCCAAGACCCGGTGGTTCCGCCGGGGCAGGGACGCCGCCGACAGGGTGGTCGATCTTGAGGGTGCGCTGCGAGATCTCGCGGAGTCCGTCCCGGAACTGGCGGAGCGAGTCCCGCTGCTGTGGCGGTCCACGTCGCTGATGACGCCAGCCCGTCTGGAAGCCTCAGTAACCCGCGACGGCTGCTTCCTGTCCTTGTGGAAAACGCAGGCCGCGCGGGTGTGCATCGCCTACCCGTACAACCTTCCGGCCACGATGAGAGAGCCGCGCGACTACATGCAGTTGGCCACGGCACTTCCGGTAATGCCGGATGTCGTCGTGGTCGTTCTCTACGAGCACACGACCTACGGAGTCGACCTCCACGCCGTTGACACCGCGCATCCGGATCGCCGCTACTTTGCAAGATGGGCAGACCTGATCCGCATCCTGGGGCGGGCCCTTCCCTGGTGGCCGCCAGCGCTGCGCCGCCCGGCGGACATGGCCCGATGGGCTCCAGGCCAAGCCAAGTCGTCGACCTATGAGGTGGTGGTCCGCTCCGACGTGCCTGCCTTGATTAGGCTCGCCGACACCGAACCGGACGGATCCGCGATACGCATCGCAGCAATCGCACTCGCCGTCGAACTCCGCGACATCTTGATCGAGCAAGCCCTCACCGACATCGAGGACATGGAGACCGACGACAGCTACTGGGCCGGCACCGTCACGCCGGCCAGGCCCGAGACGCTAGGCCACAGGACGTACCCGCCCGCGCCCCCCGACGTTATACGGGAAGGATGGCTGGCCATCTCCCAGCGGAACGATCAGCTGGCCTGGGACTGCATGCAGACGGCGATGCGCGAATACGGCGAGGAGTACTTCCTGTTCGGACGGCGCTTCCATCTCGACAGTCCCGCAGCCGGAGCTGCGGCCGAATGGCTCGCGCGCCTGGTTCCGTGCCCCCGGACCGCAGCCCACGCCTTCGTCTCCGGAGAGGACGCAGCGGAGACATACCTGGACCCTGCCACAGGCATGCCGGCGGCCCGGTTCGACGGAACTCTGGCTTATCCGGATGTCATGACTTACTCCAGTGCCGCCCCGCACCGCCTGCCGACCTCGAGCCCGCTGGCCGAGGTGATACTCGATGAGGTCATCTGGGTCCGCACGCAGGACGGAGTCGTTTACCCGGCGCCGTGTTCGGACTACCGTCCCCACTTCGGATACAGCGGCAGCGGGCCCTCCGCCCTGGCCATCGTCCTGGAAGCGCTCCTGAAAGACATCGACAGCGCCCCAAGATACCGAGACACACCCACCGTCTCCGCGGGACTTTTCGCGATTGCCCAGAAGAAGTGGCGCCCCGGCACTGTGCTCACGCGCGCCCAACTACTGGCACTCCTTGAGCGCACCGGCCGCGAGCACAGCCGATAGCTCCGAGCTTCCGCCCGAGCGGGGTCCGGCGGTTATGGAGGGTGAGGGCGCTGCTATGCGGACAGGCGTCTAGTCAGGGCCTCATCGACTGACTCGACTGTCGAGAATCCCAGTCCCATCCTCCGTGCGAGCTTGTCAGCGGAGGGTCCGTGGACGGGCTTCAGGGACCGAGGAACGATGAGCTCGAGCCGCTTCTCTGGCACATTGTGCTCGGCCAGCAGGACTCTAACGGGCCAAACATCCTCGGCAGTGTGCGGAGAGAACCGCAGTTGCAGACTTCCCCGTTGTGATGCAGGGCTGCGGATCGTGGTGAGGAGTTGGTCTTCGCGGTAGCTCCAGTACACTTTGGCGTCGGCCGTCATGGCCAGGCCGACTTCAGGGTCGCACAGGGCACGGATAAGGGGACGATATCTGCTAGCCAACCCTGGGGCGAACAACATGTCGATGACCAGGTTATCGATAGTCGGTCCCTGGGCTCCATTGTTCCAGGCATTGACACAATAGGCGCCGGTACGATTCAGGGCTCCGATCCGGCGCAGCAGTCCGCTGGCGACCCACCCTGTGTTCGAGCCTTCATCGGGCTTGCGCACGATCTGGTACATGTGATCTGGCGTGTGAGGGAGGACTCCGGGCCGATAACCCGCCCAGTTGGGCCGGCCACTCGGCCAGGCGTAGTTGCGGGAAAGGACATCCAGGCCCTTGCGCCACTTACTCGGTCGTGGACCGCGGACTGTCAGACGGGCTGAGTCACGCCACGCCAAGTGGAGTCCGTCGCGGTCGACACCGTCCACTCGCAGTTCAGGGATCCCAGTGCTTGAGCAGTCGTCCGGCGAACACGTCGAGAGCAGCAGTTCGAGGAATGGCCAGACGAGATAGTCGCCGCCGAGCGTCACCGTTAGGCCGGCCTCGGTAGGAGACGCGGCTGATAGCAACGCTACGTACCCGTAGTAGTTGGCCGGATAGATCAGATTCCAGAAAACCAGCGATTCTAAAAGGAGTTGGTCGCCGACAGCGGCCGGAATCAGCGGAGAACCTGGATCTGCCGCGAGCACCCGAGCTAATGCCTCCCGGTACGGCTCTCCGGTGACGCCGCTGCGTTGCTGGGCCTTGTGACGCAGGGAGTGGTTCGTCACGTCTGTCCCCTTCGGGCGCTGCCGACCTCAGCGCACGTAAGGGCATGCGCGTAGTGCACCGCGTTGATGCGAATGGAGGGCTGAGACGTACGTCAATCTAGGGATGTGCCAGCGCTCCGGTCGGTGGTGCGCCCATCCTGGCCTGCCCTGCAACCGCGACTATGAAAACACGCCGCTGGACAGGTGGGCAAAAAACGCTAGGCCAATGGAGTGCAGCGCTGTCACGGCCCACATGTAGATCGCGGTCGATCACAGGCCTGTGGATAGCTGCCATCTGTGTGCCTCGCGGGTCGGCTTGTAGCTGTTGTGCTGCGGCGGAGCTGCGGGCTGTGGCCTTCTTCGACGGCGTGCAGCCTGTGGTAACCCTCGCCTTCACCGCAGGCTTCACCTCGCATAGTTCGCGTTTGGCCATTTGTCGCCTCGCCCGACACCGCCGACAGCCGCCCGGCCGGTGTCGGCTCGCATCAGTTGATCGATCCTGGCCATTGCCCGGGCGCCGACGCGTCCAGGAGTTTCAGTGTGAGCGGGATCCGCAGACCCCGGCACAGTCGGCCGGGACGCGTTCGCCGATCAGGGCGAGGACGATGAGGACTTTTCGGGTTCCTTGGCGCAGGGTGCTGATAAGGCCGTAGTCTAGCCCTGCCCTCCTGATGGAAAGGAGGTGGTGACAGTGGTATCCAGGTTGAAGCGAAACCAGGTCAAGCTGATCAGTCAGCTGATCCAGTTGGTTCAGACCATCCTGCTACTGCTGACGGGAAGGTAGGACCGCCGCATCACTAGTGCGGCGGTCCTACCGGCTCGGCGGACCCGGCCCAGGGGAGTGAACGCTCCGGGCCGGGTTTCGTCGTTTCGGAGAGTAGCCATAGCTGGCATGGCCTCGCGACGCCGTATGAATACAGCAAGCAAATGGTTGATAGCGGAAAGCAACGGTCGAGCAGATGGCACGCGCCCTGCTCCGCATAGAGCCTAGCCTCCCCGGCCGCATCACTGCGGCACTACACCGAAACCGCTTGCGCATCTGCACGTGCAAGAGCACGAGCGGTTCACGGAATGCCAAAGGAGTACCGCGCGAGTAGCTTTGGTGCGGACAGCCGACTCTGGTTTGTCGGTGGAGGTCAGTGAGCGGCGTTGTAGCGAGCCATCAGGTCGGTTGGGATGCGGCCCCGGTCGCTGATTTCCACACCCTCAACGTTCCGCAGCCATTCACGGACGTGCTTGGTGTCGCGGCGGACCGGGCCGGTGCCGTACTTCCGCCGGCCGGCGGCCGCAGCGTTGTGGGCGCTCACCTGGGTTGCGGCGCCGACGTACTTCTCAAGTGCCTTGCGCAACGCCTTCTCATGCGCCTCGGACAGGTCGATCTCGTAGGACTTCCCGTCGAGGCCGAACTTCACAGTGTTCGCCCCCTCGGAGCCATCGAGGTCGTCGTGGAAAACTTCAATGGTGCGCTTGGCCATGAGGTGACCCGCCCTTCTTTTCGCGTTGACCGCTTCGGTAACCAGGAGAGCGTATACAGATTGCGGAATCAAATCCAGATCAACTTTGGGGTTGGAATGCTCAAGACGGCGGATCGTCTGCCTTGCCCTCTAGGTTGTGCTGTTTACAGCGCGCCCTGTTTATCAGACGCCCACTGGGCAGTGTGGACGTTGTGAGTCGCTGCGGGGTTTTGTGCTAGATGTGTGCAGGGCGCCGAATGCGCGGCAGAGCGACGGGGCTGCTGGCTTATCGGCTCGCTCGTGGATTCGCTGCTTGTCTGCCGGACCGCTACTGAGGCTCTCACGCCACGTGAGTCCGCTGCGGATTCGCGTTCGGCCTCGACATCGCGAGGGCGCCGCTGCCACCATCCGCCGTGACCGCGGCCGGTGGATAACGGTCCCGACGGGCTTTTCGGCGCTGCCGCGCGAGGATGTGGGGGTGCAGCAACATCGCGGAGCCGGCTGCACGATTTCCCGGACACCTCGCATGGGCCCAGATTCGGTCGTAGCTACAGGCAGCACATCGGGTTGCGGCCAGCGGGGGCCGGGGGTTGTAGAAGCGTCGACCGAACCGGCGACGGCGCTGCGGTGACAGCCGCTGTTCGGCGCCCAACGCCGACGTCACGGTCTCCACCGCTCACCGGGCCAAGGGCCGGGAGTGGAATACGGTGCGCATCTTCGATGACTTCCAGCCGCCTCTGGACTCCGAAGAGTTCGACGAGGACGGAGAGCCGGTCCCTGGCCCGATCGACGATGGCGGGGACCGGCTGGCTTACGTCGCGGTCACCAGGGCTCGCCGCCGGCTCGATCTGGGCGGCTTGTCCTGGATCGATGGCCATCCTGACGGCCGCCCCGGCCAAGGGCCCACCGCGGCCGGGTCCGGCCCGGCAGCCGTGATGCCGGAGATGAACGTCTGGGAAGCGTTCGGGCGAGCCACGGAAGCATCGCGCCGGCGCCCCCGGGGCTGCCCGGGCCGGTGCCCGCAGCTACCGAAAAGGCATCGCACCCGTTGCTGTCAGTCATCATGCTGGAGTCATGGACATCGACCCGAAGAAGCTGGCAGATCTAGCGGCCAAGCTGTTCCACACCGGGAACACAGAGCTGGCAGTGCGGCTCGGCGAGGCCCTCGAACTCACAGACGCCCTGCGGGAACTGGTGCCCCTTGTCGTCGCGACCGGAACGTCTTACGAGAGCCAGTCCGCGGAGGACGTCGCGAATGCGACTCCGGCCGGCCTGCGCCTGGACCAACAGACGCGCTCCCGCCTGCAGGAAACAGCCCGTGAATGGGAAACCGCAACCTTCACGGCATTTGACTCTCTCCAGCTCAACACGACCGCCGTCGACTCACTCACTGCGGCTGAGGCCGCGGCCGACCCGGTCGGGACTCTAAACTCCTTGATCGATCTGCCGACGGCTATCGGAGCAGCCCTTGGCAGTCTGCCCGCCGCAGGCTTGGCCTCGATCGACGAGATCCTCTACCTGAGCTCGTTCATGCAGGCCAGGACCCGATCGAGCCGCACCCCGATGCTGCTCCGAGCGTTGTTTGTGAACTCGGTCGGCACGATCGAGACCCTGGTCACGCGCATGGTCCACCTTCTGCTACACCACACAGACCCGACGACCTACCCCTCGCTGACCGATCCCGCGCTGGATCTGCAGGCGCGGAAGATGTGTCGCGGCTCCGTGGACACCTGGTGCGATGTCCTGGTCAACAAGTTCAACATCGCCAAGCTGGCAGACGCCGTCGACTGGAAGGCGCTCAGCACACTCTGGGAGGACCGCAACGTCCTGGTCCACCGCGGCGCGATCGTCGATGCCAAGCACAGTGCGAAAACCGGCGCGCAGGTCGGCACGATCCTCACCCCCACAGCGGACGAGGTGGGCGAAGCGATCGACGCCATCGGCGCGGCCCGCTACGCAATCGTTCTGGCCGTCTGGGACTACATGGAGCCCGGTATGGGCGCCAAGCTGGCTGGTCAGACGCATGTGGTGGTCCTGGAGAGCCTTCACGCCGGCCGATGGCGCCAGGCTGAGGGCCTTGGCCGCGTCCAGGAGCTGTTCGCTACCGACCCACAGAGCGCAGCGACGGGACGGGTGAACCGCTGGCTCGCCCTCGACCGCCTCATGGGAGCCGAGGAAATCCGCGACGAGGTCCAGACATGGGACCTGACCGGGCTTCCCGCCACATTCCAGGTGGCCCGGCACGTCCTCCTCCACCAGGACGAGGACGCAGTTCGCCTCATTCAGGTTTTGCTCGCCGAAGAAACCCTCACCATTGTCGACCTTGCCACCTGGCCGTTGTTCGCTCGGCTGCGTGATGAGGGCCGGCTCGCAGACAGCCTCAGCAACACGCCAGCCGATTCCCTGGACCCGTGACGGAGGGAAGACGGCGATTACACCCGCGGGTCACTGGCCAGCCGCGACCGGCTCGGGACCGATCCGTGCCTGAACGTCCCTAGGGTCAATGCTTCCGACCGCAGCCTGCACCGCTTCCCATTCGACGTCCTCGGCACCGTGAATGCGTTTGGCCAGTTGGTTCAGACCGGCTGCGAGTGGCCCACGTGTTGGTCGGATACCGTGGGGGGCAACTACAGGGGAATCGGGGGAGGATACGTATATGCGTACGCGGCGTTTGCTCTCGGAGCAAGACCTGCCGCCGGGTGACGGATTAAGTTTCCATCTTGAGCTGTTGGCGAATGATGTTTGCCTCCCGCACCTACGGCCGGAGTTCTTCATCGATCAGAGCTACCAGCATGCCGGTCCGGGTCCGCAGCAGCTCGTATCGGTCGGACTTGGATGGCAGACGGCATGCCAGGTTTGACGTGATCATTTCTGCTGGCTTGTTTGAGAGGCGCTGGTCCATCCGGGACGAAAGATCTAGGCGCTTGATCCGTGAAGAACTCCGCATCCTGAAAAAGGCTTGTCCTTGGTCATACTGATTCAATCCGCAGAGAACCCGCGCTCCTCCGGGTTGAGTTCAGTACGCGGTGAGCTTCTTGATCGCGGGAGTCACAGGCCCTTGCCCTCGACGCTGATGCTTGTCCGAGCCATCGGGGCGTTGCCACAGTTGGGTCGTGACCCGCCACGAATACGAACCGACCGACTCCGGCCCTTCGGACACTCGCAGGATTCGAGTCGCCAGGAAGGCAATGGCCGACGCTGCCATCGACGAGGCTCTCAGGCTCGCTGCGTGCGCGCGTGAGTCTGGAGACCGCGATGCTGAGGCTCAAGCCGTATTGATGCTTGCCAGAGTGTTCCGCGAGGCGCGTCGGAACGCTGAGGCTTCCGCCGCCTACAGGGAAGCCCACCAATTGGGAGCAGGGACGGGAGATGACGGCTTGTTCGATTGGTTCTGGCCTGAGCGCTACTCCTCTTTTGACGAGGCACGCCACGGACAAAAGACCACTGTTCGCCTCGATCCTCTAGAGATTGAGGTCCTGGTCGGCTACGTCGCCGTGAAGACGATCGGTCCGTTCCTGGAAGCGTTCGCGAAGAAGCTCGGCGAACAGTTCGCCGAGACGCTCGGGCATGCCTTGGGCCGACTCCGCCTGCTTCTAGACCGTCGCACGAATCATCGTGAACTGGACATAGCTACCTCTAGTGGGATCACACTAGTCCTGCCTGACCCGCTTCCCGACGAGGCGCTGCTGGCTCTCCTTGATCTCGACGTGACTGATCCTGAACTCCAAAGAGCCAGGCTCTATTGGGACAAAGAAGCATGCAAGTGGCAGCAAAGCCCCCAAGAGGACCCAGACCCGACCTCTGCCGATGGGCGCCGAGGACGGCGCCAAAGACGTATCGATGACCTCTGATACTCCGGGCCACCCACGCTCTGGCGGAGGATCAACCAGAGGCATGACCGAGTTCACGTGCTGACCCGACCGGCGTGGCGAGGCGTCACCATCGCCCGATCGTGCGCCTACTTGCCTAAAGAGAGCTCGGAGTGCGGCCTGGGCGGCGTGCTAACCAAAATCAGCTGACCGTGGGCAACGCTCAGACAGGTGGCCTCGGGGGCTGCACGGATCGCTCCGCTCGGCACTCTCCCGGGCATGAAACAGACACACGACACCACGCCCGCCCACGTCAACGCCTGCGCGCTGGGCACCGAAGAACTCGTCGCCGGGTTCTTCGCCCTCACCGCCGCCACCTCATACATCCAGGCGTTCTTCAAGACCCTCGGCGAGGAATCCGCGAAGTCCACCACGCAGGCCATCAGCCGGGCCCGCCGGCGCACTCGCCACCTAGAGCTCGCGATCCCGGTCGGCATGACGTTCGTGGTCCTCGTTTGGCCGCAGGACGGCGTCACCGATGAGTCTCTCCTGGCTCTGCTCGACCTCGACATCCCGATCGAAGGTGGCACGTTCCGCTGGAACCCGGACAACCGCACCTGGGAGAAGGACCAGGCCGACGTGGCAAACGCTATTCGGTGAACGCGACGAACGAGTCAGACACCCGGTCAGCGCGCTGACCGGTCACGCCGGGTCACGACCGTCGATCGTGGCCCGGCGGACACTCTCACGACAGTCAGGGGCTTGCGGGCCAGGTAAACCCGACTTGGCTGTGCAGCTTGTTGCGGCAGGTCTCGAACCATGCTGCGCAGGTATCCAAGGTTTGACGCGCGGGCATGCCCGACAAGTACCGTTCATAGTTGGCGAGCCCGTGCGGATCCGGACGACCCGGCGCCGGAAGGGTGGCCGCCGGTCGCAACACGAACTCGAACATCCGCACGGGTGGAGTGAACGGAGGGGTGATCCCGTTGACACTTTCCACGGCGAGTGCACGCTGGTGGCCCAGACGGTTGCGCGCATAGCGGGCACCCCGAAGCACCAGCGCCCCAGTTTCACCGGACAACTTCTCATAGTCCGCTGCGCACAGCTCCGTGAAGCCCTCGTCGATACTTACGGCCCACCACATCGCCTCTGCGAGGGGGATGACCACTCTCTCGGGAAGAGCATCGGCGCCATGCTCCTGGAACCTCACCCGCGCCTGATGGAACCCAAGGATGGCCGTCTGCAGCATGAACCGCGGATCGTCGGCGGCGTCGCTCATGCGAGCAGAATACGGGCTCTGGCATCAAGGCCGGGATCGCTTTCGAAGAACCCCAGGCTGGGATCCGCAAGAGGCACTTGTCGCTGCACTCAGACGAGGAACAGCCCATCGCGGCCAACCTTTCGCACCAGACTCGATCACCCACAAACACCGAGGTCAACGCCATCTTCGAGATATGTAGCTATATATCTTGGAGGTTGCCCTACAGTGGCGTCATGCGACAGGAGCTACGCCTGACGCGGACCAGCCGAGCAGTCCTGCAAACCCTCGTCGAGGGGTTCGAGGACGATCTTTGGGGTCTGCGAATCTGCCATCTGACCAAGCTGCCATCCGGCACCGTCTATCCGCTACTGGCCCGGCTCGAAGATCTGGGCTGGGTTACGACGCACTGGGAGAACGACGAGCTCTCGGCACCCCGAACGACCGGACCGCGTCGACGTTTCTATCGGCTGACCCCAGATGGCCTGGTCGCCGCCCGCGCATCGCTCGCGGAACAGACCACGGCCGCCAAAACAACACAGCTTCGCGGTCTCGCCGTGGACGGCCCACGATGAACGACGACTTCTTTGACTACGGGCCCCAGCACAGGATCTTGGCCCACGCGGTAAGCTCCACCGGCAGTTTGTTCGCGCCTATGCTGCGCGACTTCATGCGCGACTGCGGGAAGGCGCCAATCGTGGTGCTTCCCTCCATGCCCGCTAAGGAAGCTTCCGACTGCCGCCGCTGGATCCGCGAGGCCGGCGGCACACCCCTCATGGTTGACGAGTTGGGGGCCGGGGCGGAGTTCCTTGATGACCTTCCGCTCCCCAGGACCTTGAAGACGTGGCTCGGCTTCGCCGTCTCGCATGATCTCCTGCCGCGTGTCAGCGACGAATCAGTATTCGAGATCATCGCCTTGACCGCCCGCGGTGCGATCGAAACGATCACGCTCTGTTACGACACCGAAACACGTGAACTCTGCATCCGAGGGCGCCACACAACAGCATTTACTCTGACTCCGCAAGAAGCAGGGCTGACGGAATCGGATCAGGAAGACAACATCGTCGATCAGATCGATCATCGACATGGTGCTGGCCTCCTCCGCCACGGCCAACAGGCAGGCGAAGCAACTGCAAGAGGCCTTGCCAGAGCAGCAGGCCTGATCGCCGGCAACGAATGGGCTCGCGACGCGTGGCTAGGCGACCTCGACTGCGGCCCCGTCGGTCGTGGGACGCCCTACCCCACCTGGCGAAAAGTGATCTATGCCGCGGGCCTGCTGGTCGCCACCGCCCCGGTCATGCGGTTTCGGCGACTGAGCGCCCAGATTCCCGACCTGGCAATCAGACTCTTCGACCGGTGGCTATTCTCCAACGCCGCCGGGTGCACTGTTGGTGCGGCGCTCGCCTGGCTCGGCGTCCAGAGCTTCCAATCAGCTGCGGCGGCTGGCAGCACCAAGGCTGGGATCACCGCCACAGCGACGACCCTGGGCATCGTCGGTCCCCCGATGGCTTGGACGATTGGCTGGCTCCGTCGACGGCGTCGGCCACGTCGGCCAAGGGCGCCTCGCCGCTAGTACCTACTTGTCTGCTCACCACTGATCACGGAGGGGGAGGCGGGGTCGTGGGCATGAATCGCGGGCCGGGAAGCTACGCTCACCACGGGACGATCGCGTCCACGACCAAGAAGCGAAATACCCATGCGATCTTAGGTGCGCGCGAGCCCAGAAATCGGGCTGTCGAACTCCGACGAGGTCCTGGCGAGTTCTCGGCCGGCCGTCAGGAGAAGAAGTCTTCTTGCAGGTAGATGGCAGTTTTCGGAGTTCGACCCTGGACCACACCCTGGACCATCGCTTCAGAGGGTTCGCAGGACGCCGATTCTGTGGGCCGAAAATCCACTGGAGCGGGCTCGACAGTCAGGGCCCGTATACGTCGAACCGGAACGCAGCCGGAACGCTCCCTGGACCATGCCTGGACCAAAAGATCAACGACCCGTCAGGTTGTCTAGACCACTTAAGATCCAAAATGGAAAATCCCAGCTCAGGTACCCAAGCTGGGATTCACTACGGGTGCGCCGCCAGGGACTTGAACCCCGAACCCGCGGATTAAGAGTCCGCTGCTCTGCCGATTGAGCTAGCGGCGCTTGATCTTGCCGGTGTCGTGTTGACGGGTGAAACATTAGCAGATCTCCGGGGGCGCTGGTGACCACCCGGGGGGCGTCGCGGCGGCCGGGTCCGGGGGTCCCGGGCGTGGTCGGCGGGGGCGTGGCCGGGGTGTGGGGGCGGTGCTTGGGGGTCTGCGGGGGTGCCTCAGCCCTCGGCGCGGAAGCAGCCCTTCAGGTGGTCGTCGACCATGCCGGTGGCCTGCATCAGGGCGTAGGCGGAGGTTGGGCCGATGAACTTCACGCCGGCCTTTTTGAGGGCTTTGGCCATGGCCTTCGACTCCGGGGTTTCGGTCGGGGTCTCGCCGAAGGTTTTGGGGCGGCGGTGGGTGGTGGGGGCGAAGCTCCACAGGTAGGCGTCGAGGCCGCCGGGGAGGTCGCGGACCAGGCGGGCGTTGTTGATGGCTGACTCGATCTTGGCGCGGCTGCGGATGATGCCGGGGTCGGTCAGGAGGCGTTCGACGTCGGTTTCGGTCAGGGCCGCCACGGCGTCGATCTGGAAGTTGTGGAAGGCCGCCCGGAAGGCCTCGCGCTTGCGCAGCACGGTGATCCAGGCCAGGCCGGCCTGGAAGCCCTCCAGGCTCAGGCGCTCGAACATCGCGTCGTCGCCGTGCAGGGTGCGGCCCCACTCCGTGTCGTGGTACGCCGCGTAGTCGCCGCCGGTGCCCGCCCAGCCGCAGCGGGGGAGGCCGTCTTCGCCTGTCACGAGATCTTGCACGGTGGCCATGCTAGGCGGTGGGTCCGACAAGGTGTGGACGGCGCGGTCCTCCGGGTGCCCTCGGGTGCCCTCACGCCTCCTCCGAGCTCCACTTCACCGCGTGTTCGACCAGCGCCAGCAGGACGGTGACGGTCGAGGCGCGGTCGCGGGCGTCGCAGATCAGCACCGGGGTGGACGCCGGGATGGCCAGGGCCTCGCGCAGCGCGTCCTGGCTGTAGCTGCGGGCGCCGTCGAACTGGTTCACCGCCACGACGTGCGGCAGGCCGCGGTGCTCGAAGAAGTCGATCGCGGCGAAGGCGTCGGCCAGGCGGCGGACGTCGGCCAGGACCACCGCGCCGATCGCGCCGCGGGCCAGTTCCTCCCACAGGAACCAGAAACGCTCCTGGCCGGGGGTGCCGAACAGGTACAGGATCAGGTCCTCGGCCAGGGTCAGGCGGCCGAAGTCGAAGGCGACCGTGGTCGCGGTCTTGGCCGGCACGCCGACGGTGTCGTCGATGCCGCGGCCGACCGAGGTCATCTCGGCCTCGGTGGTCAGCGGCTCGATCTCGGACACCGTACCGACCAGCGTGGTCTTGCCCACGCCGAAGCCGCCCGCGACCAGGATCTTGGCCGTTGTCTGCACGATCGTCATCGCCGCCGCCCCAGTCCCCCCGAACATAAAGATCTGGAGAATAGTAGTGGACGATGATGTTCGACAGCATATTGGCAGTCCCGCGCCGGAAGTGTAGAACGTTAGCAGGGCCGCGTCACACCGTCGCCCGGCCCGCGGTTTCGCGCAGCGCAAGGAGGGCCCGCATGCCCACGCCGATCGACTACAGCGAACGCATCCCCAACAACGTCGGGCTGGCCGGCGACCGGCGCCTGCAGAGGGCCCTGGAGGGCTGGCAGCCGAAGTTCCTGGACTGGTGGCGCGATCTGGGCCCTGCGCTGCCCACCAAGGACGTGTATCTGCGCACTGCGGTGGCCGTGGGCCGGGACGGCTGGGCCCACTTCGCGCACGTCCCGATGGAGCAGTACCGCTGGGGCATCTTCCTGGCCGAACGCGATCCACAGCGGGTCATCGGCTTCGGACGGCACAAGGGCGAGCCGGCTTGGCAGCAGGTCCCCGGCGAGCACCGCGCCGTGCTGCAGCGGCTGATCGTCATCCAGGGCGACACCGAACCCGCCTCGGTCGAGCAGCAGCGCGTCCTCGGCCGGACCGCACCGAGCCTTTACGACCTGCGCAACCTCTTCCAGGTCAACGTCGAGGAGGGACGGCACCTGTGGGCGATGGTCTACCTGCTGCACGCCTTCTTCGGCCGCGAAGGCCGCGAGGAAGCCGACCAGCTGCTGCTCCGGCACTCCGGGGACCACGACAGCCCCCGGATACTCGGGGCCTTCAACGAGGCGACCACCGACTGGCTCCAGTTCTTCATGTTCACCTACTTCACCGACCGGGACGGCAAGTACCAGCTCGGCACACTCAAGGAGTCAGGGTTCGACCCCTTGGCCCGCACCTGCGAGTTCATGCTCAAGGAAGAGGCGCACCACATGTTCGTCGGGACGACCGGCGTGCAGCGCGTGGTGGAGCGGACTGCCGAGCGGATGGCCGAGCACGACACCGAGGACGTCCTGGCGTATGGCGCCATTCCCTTGCCGATCATCCAGCGTTACCTGAACTTTCAGTTCTCCGTGTCGCTGGACCTGTTCGGATCCGAGCAGTCCACGAACGCCGGCACGTACTACAGCGCCGGCGTGAAGGGTCGCTGGCAGGAGACCCGGCGGGACGACGACCACGTCCTGATCGGCACCGAACGCCCGATGACAGTGGTCGAGGACGGACGCTTGACGACGAAGTCCGTCCCCTCCCTCAACGCCCTCAACCTGGACCTACGCGACGAATACATAGCCGACTGCGCCCGAGGCGTGAAGCGCTGGAACCAAGTGCTGGCGGAGGTCGGACTCCCGCAGCGGCTGTACTTGCCCCACGAAGGATTCCACCGCAAGGTCGGCGCCTACGCGGGACATCACCTCAGCCCCGACGGCGAAGTCCTCGACGCGGCCACGTGGCAGGCCCGCGCCGAGGACTGGCTGCCGACGCCCGAGGACCGCGCGGCCGTGGCCTCCCTGATGCGGCCGGAGTACGAGCCGGGACGCTTCGCCGCCTGGATCGCCCCGCCGCGCACCGGCATCAACGAGCAGCCGGTCGAGTTCGACTACGTGCACCTGGCCGAGGAGGGCATCGGATGACCTCTACCTCTACCTCTACCTCTACCGCTGTCGACTTCGACACCGCGCCCGACCGGTACCGGCACTGGACGCTGCGGATCGACGGCGCCGTCGCGACGCTGAGCCTGGCCGTCGCCGAGGACGCCGGGCTGGTGCCGGGCTACGCGCTGAAGCTGAACTCCTACGACCTCGGTGTCGACATCGAGCTCTACGACGCCGCGCAGCGCCTGCGCTTCGAACACCCCGAGGTCCGGGCCGTCGTGATGACCGGCGGCCCGGAGCGGATGTTCAGCGCCGGGGCGAACATCAGGATGCTGGCGCAGTCCTCCCACGAGTGGAAGGTGAACTTCTGCAAGTTCACCAACGAGACCCGGTGCGGGATCGAGGACGCGAGCGCGCACTCCGGGCAGACGTGGATCGCCGCGGTGAACGGACCGGCGGCCGGCGGCGGGTACGAGCTGGCGCTGGCGTGTGAGCACATCGTGCTGGTCGACGACGGCTCCACGACGGTGTCGTTGCCGGAGGTGCCGCTGCTCGGGGTGCTCCCCGGCACCGGCGGTCTGACGCGCCTGACGGACAAGCGGCACGTCCGGCGCGACCGCGCCGACGTCTTCGCCACGAAGACCGAGGGCTTCCGCGGCGCGACGGCGCTGGAGTGGGGATTGGTCGACACGATCGCCGCACCGGCGCGCTTCGCTTCGGAAGTGGCGCGCGTTGCCGAAGAAACGGTGAGTCGGTCGCGTCGGGCTAGAGATGTCGAGCCTGGGACAGGCACCCAGAAGGGGATCGCGCTGACACAGTTGGCGCGCGTCGTGGACGAGGACTCGCTGTCGTATCCGCATCTGACCGTGCAGATCGACCGGAACGCGCGGCGCGCGGACTTCACACTGCTCGGGCCCAGCGAGGCGCCGCCCACAGACGTCCACGCTCAGGGCGCTGATTACTGGCCGCTGGCGCTGACCCGGGCGCTCGACGACGCCGTCCTGCGCATGCGCACGAACGAGCCGGAGATCGGGACGTGGGTCCTGCGCACCCGCGGCTCGGTGGACATGGTCTCGGCGTACGACGCGCAACTGACCGAGCTGGCCGACGACTGGTTCGTGAACGAGGTCCGGCACTACTACAAGCGGACGCTCAAGCGGCTGGACGTGACCAGCCGGAGTCTGGTGGCGGTGATCGATCCGGGCAGCTGCTTCGCCGGGCTGTTGCTCGAAACGGCGCTCGCCGCGGACCGGCAGTACATGCTCGACGGAGTGTTTGAGGACGTTGACCCCGACGCCGAGCCTGCCACGCTGGTGGTGACGGCGGCGAATCTGTCCGCCTGGCCCACCGCGAACGGCTTGAGCCGCCTGGCCACGCGCTTCTCCGGACACGACGGCGGCCTGGAAGCCGCGGCCCACGTCGGGGAGCGGCTGAACGCCGCCGCGGCGATGGAGCTCGGCCTGGTCACCTACGCCCTCGACGATCTGGACTTCGAGGACGAACTCCGCGTGGCGCTGCAAGAACGCGCGGCGCTGTCCCCGGACGCGCTCACCGGTCTGGAGGCGAACCTGCGGTTCCCCGGCCCGGAGACCATGGAGACGAAGATCTTCGGCCGGCTGACCGCGTGGCAGAACTGGGTCTTCGTGCGGCCGAACGCCGCGGGTCCCGGCGGCGCCCTGGCGCGCTACGGTTCCGGAGTCGCGGCGGAGTTCGATCGCCGGCGGGTGTGACCGCGCGGCGCGGTGAAACGTGCGGTTTCATCTGTTTAGGGTCTATGCATGCCCTTTCTCAGCGATCTCGCTCGTCGTGCCAAACTCCAGTTCTTCCTCGGCCAGCTGCCGAAGGACGCACGCATCCTCGAAGTCGGCTGTGCCGACGGCTGGTTCGGGGAGTACGCCGTGCGCCACGGTTGGACCGATCTGGTCGGCGTCGACATCGTGCGGCCGAAGGCCGAGCTGGGGCACGAGTTCGTGCACGGCGACGTCAACGACTGGCGGGAGCTGGGGCTGCGGGCGGAGTCGTTCGACGCGGTCGTGGCGTTCGAGGTGATCGAGCACGGCGACTTCTTCACGGCGATGGCCGATCTGCTCAAGCCCGGTGGCAAGCTGATGGTGACCACGCCGCTGCCGCACATGGATTGGGCGTGCAAGCTGATGGAGCGGGTCGGGATGAACCAGCGCCGGTCCAGCCCGCACACCCACCTGATCTATCTGCGGGACCTGCCGACGGTGTTCCGGCCGAAGCGCTTGCAGGTCAAGGGCGGCGTGTCGCAGTGGGGCGTCTTCGAGCGGGCGTCGCATCAGCGGGGGCACTGCACCGTCGTGGTGGACATCCAGAGCATGCAGCCGATTCCGGCGGCCAGGGCGGTGAGCGGTGCGACGGTTCCGACCGAGGGGGTCCACGCACCAGCGAACGGGTCCAGCGGGGCGAACGGGCCGTTCTGAAAGCGGTTCATGGCCAGGGCCAACCAGGAGAGGTGGCAGACGGCCATCACGACGAAACTGGTGCGCAGGAACCGTTGTTCGGCCTCTGCCGGGATGGCGCCGCGCGGCACCGAGCTCGCGGCGACGATCCACATCCCCGCCACGAACGGCATGAAGTAGCGGCTGACCTGGGTCCAGCCGAGGACTTGGACGTACTTCAGGTCGAGCGCCGTGGTGAGTAGGAGCGTGGTCACGCCGATCGCGGTGACGACCAGGCGCGATCGGCGGGGCGCGGTCAGCATGGCAAGGCCGACGAGCACGGCGATGACGCTGGACCAGAGCAGGACGAGCCAGGCCGGTGCGAAGTAGTCGTACTGGCCGGCCACGGCGATCGTGCCGCGCAGCCATTCGTCGATGCGGACGTTGAACACCGCGGTGATGTTCTCCAGCAGGGTCGCGCCGATGAAATGGTGGCCGCGGTCGGCGTCGACGGTCGAGACTTTGTAGTACTCGAAGTTGCCGGAGGCCAGGTTCCAGGCCAGTCCGCCGATGGCGCCGATGGTTAGGACGGCGAGGCGGGGGCGCCATCCGCCGATCGAGCGCAGGCTTCGCAGGTGTTCACGGTTGGTCAGCACGGCGGCCAAGGCCAGGGTCGCGGCGCACCAGACCGGGCCGAGGGTGCGGGTGGTGAGGAGGATGAAGCCGGCGATTGCGGCCCAGGTGGCGGCGTGGCGGGTCTGGCGGTTGAGGGCTTCGGTCTGGTCGGCGTGGTCGGTCTTGTCGAGCTGATCGGGCTGATCGGCCTGGTCGGGCTGGTCCGGGCGGCTCAGCAGGACGACCACGCAAGTCCAGAACAGGATGCCGGCACTGATCTCCAGGCCGTTCGGATTGACGGCGCCGGCCAGGTTGAGGGCCGAGGGGGTCGCGGCGGCCAGGACCGCGAGGAGCAGGAGGCGGGAGCCGGCGAGGGCGGCCGCCAGGGTCGCGGCCGTCGCGAGGAGCGCCGCGTTCATGGCGGCTGAGACGACGCGTCCGGCGATGACGCCTGTTTCGTTCGGCCACCAGCGCATCGGGAGGCCGACCGGGAGGTAGTACAGGGGGCTGTAACGGCCGGTCCAGGAGTTGGCGGTGACCGGCTTGGCCGCCCCTGTCCAGCGTTGGCAGGAGGCGTCGACGCTCGGGTGGAACATGCACTCGCCGTTCCACGGGACCAGGCTTTCTGGGACGGTGAACATGGCGCCGGGGCGGTTGTAGATCGCGTGGCTCTGGTGGCCGAGCCATTGGCCGGTGGCCACGGCGTAGGCGCGTTCGACGTGGGCGATCTCGTCGGTGTTGCCTTCGACGGGGAGGGCGAGGGCCCAGGCGGTCGCCGTGAGGAAGAACCCTGCGAAGGTGAGGAGCCAGGTGCGGCGGCCGGTGGTTGTTTTGCGAGGCTTGGCGCCGGGTTTGCTCGGGCGGAGGCGTTCTGGACGCAGGTCGGTGGTCGTCATCGGGCGGGTCCGTCCAGTGTGATGTAGGACAGCACGCCCGGGTTCCAGGGGGAGAAGACCGGCCAGGCCATCGCGTGCCCGGTGGGGCTCGCGCTGGTGCTCATCTGGTAGGGGGTCGGGATCGGGGCGAGGTGTCGGGGCGCGTTGGCGTAGTTCAGGCGCCAGAGCCAGCCGGCGACGCCGCCTGCTTCGCGGGCCTGTTGGATCATCGGCATGACCAGGGCGCGGTCGGAGAAGGAGTCGGAGATCTGGCAGTCGCAGTAGTAGGCGATGGTGCCGACTTCGCCGGGGGTGGCCACGCCCGCGGTGCCGGCGGTGCGGCCCACGGCCTCGCCGACGGCTCGGTACTGGCCGGGCTGGCCCCAGTTCGTGGTGATCGGCATGACCGGCCAGGTGGGGCCGAGGCTGGCGAGGAAGACCAGGATCGGCATGGTCAGGGCGGTGGCCAGGGCGATGGAAGCCAGGGGTCTGCGATCCCACAGGTGCGCGATGGTGGCGGCGGTCCAGAGGCCCAGTGTCGCGATGAGCGGTGCGTAGTACCAGTGGTACGGCGCGACGCCGAGGAGGCTGTAGACGGCCCAGTGGACGACGCCGGCCAGGGCCAGGAGGGCGAACGGGCTCAGCGGGGAGGCGCGGCGTGCTTTGGGGAGCAGGCGGCGGAGCGGGTCGCCGGTGATGTGCAGGTGGCGTCGGAGGCGCGCGATGCCGAAGGCTGCAAGCGTCAGCAGGCCGACGGCGACGCTGAGCAGGGAGATCGTGGCGGCCACCGGATACATGCGCAGGTAGAGGACGAGGCCGTCGGAGAAGTACCAGTCGCGGCCGAGCTTCGGCCAGCCGCCGAGGCCCATTTTGATGAGCAGGGTGTCCGGCAGCGCCGAGCCGAGGAACAGCCAGCTCCACAGCAGCCACGGCAGGAGCAGGGCCACGGCGGCCGCGAGGAGGCGGCGCCAGCCCGGCCACAGGGCGCGGGTGCCGAGCGCGACCACGAGCGGCAGGACGGCGAGGTCGCCGCGGGTCAGGGTGAGGAGGGCCGCCACGGCGCCGAAGGTCGCGGCGCGCGCCGTCACCGCCGCGGCCAGGAGCGCGGCGATCGCGACGACGGCCACGGCCGACTCCAGGCCCGTCGAGGAGACCACGAAGGGGTTCAGGAGCGTGAGGACGACGGCGACGAGGGCGGGCCGGCGCGGCAGGCCGCGGGCGGCGAGGGTGCGCTCCAGCAGGACGGCGGTGCCGGCGGCGGCGGCGACTTGGACGACGCCGACGGCGAGCACGGGGTCGCGGACGAGCAGGGTGACCACGGCGAGGACGAGGACGTTGAGCGGGGACGTCGCGGTGTTGCTGACGCGCGAGCTGATCAGGCCCCAGTGGCCGTGCAGCGCGAGGCCGCGGGCGAAGGCGAGGGTGATGTAGCTGTCGTCGATGAGGGCGGTGTGGCAGGCCGCGAAGACGAGGGCGGCCAGCGTCGCGGCGGCGACGGCGGTGGGGAGGGCGCTGCGCGGGTCCGGGGTGGTCCTGCGGCCCGGGTCGCCGGCTCGGGGGGCGATCGGCCAGGCGGTGGTGCGGGGCGTGCGGGGGACCAGTTCGGGGACGTGCATGGGGGAGACAACGAGGTGGGGGGCCGTTGCGACACGTCGCGGCGGGCCGGTCGGGTGAGTGACCTACGGCCGGTAGCCGAGGGCCGCGTCCGGACGCAGGCTGATCAGCGCCTTCGACGCGATGGAGACGACGATCCCGGCCACACCGACGGCGAAGAGGATCACCGTCGCCGCGGTCGGACCCTTGAGCAGCAACCAGACACCGTTACTGCCGATGAGGGCGCCCGCCATGCCGATCAGGAAGTTGGCCCAGAAGCGCACGCGGCTCCGCAGAACCACGGTCTCACCCTCGGTAACGCTGACCACGAGCGTCCGCGAGGCGAACCCGGTCTGATTCACCCGCACGCGGTGCACACCCGGCTCCACCTCGAAGTGCCGGCTGTCGCCGTTGCGAACCTTGCCGACCCGTTTGTCGTCGACGCGCACCCCGAACCGAACCGTCCAGCCGCTCCACGCTGATTCCCTCATGACGACGATGCGGCCGGCCACCAATGCCTCCCCAGTTGGTGCGCACAGCATAGGGAACGAATCTGAAACCGCCATCCCCTACCCGCCGTCGAGCGCGTCCCACCCCCGCTGGGCGGCTGGGTGCCACTCGGCGTGGCGGGCGTGGAAGATCTCCACTGCCTTGGTGCCTGTCCAGTCGGTGGGCAGGAGTTCCTGGGGGAGGCGGGGGTCCAGGAAGGGGAAGCGGCGCCATTCGTGGACTAGGCGGGTTTGGGTTCGCATTGCTTGGGCGTCGGTGGTGGGGGTTGTTGTGCTGAAGGTGGTGATGAAGGCTTCGTAGTCGGCTTCCAGGGTGCTGAGGTTCCAGGCTCGGGTGACCATCGCCTGTTGGCTGCCGATGGTGCCGTGGGCTGCTGTGAACGACATCGCGCCGTGGGCCAGGTCGAGGTCTTGGAGGACTTCGCGCGCTTCCTGTTCGCGGGCGGGGTTGGGGTTGATCCAGATGCCGGGGTCGGGGGTGCCGAAGCCGGCCCAGGTGAGGCGGGTGCGGAGGCGGTGGCGGAGGTCGCGGCGGGTTTCGGGGACGGTCACCAGGAGCATCAGCCAGCGGCCGTCCCAGGGCGGGGTGTTCGGGGTGCGGCCGAAGGTGAAGATGCGGTCGGCGCCCTCGGTGAGCAGGTGGCGCCCTTCGGGGGTCAGGGTCCAGCGGACGCGGCGGCCTACGCGTTCGGAGGCGATCCAGCCTTCTGCGGACGTGCGGGCCAGCGCCTGGCGGGCCGCCTTCTCCTCGACGCCCTCGGTGCCCAGCGCCTCGACCAGGGTCGATGTCCACGGCGGCCGTTCGCGCGGCAGGACGTACTCGCCGAGCAGCGTCATCAGCAGCGAGCGTGCGCTGACCGTGTTCATCTCGCGACGCCGGGTGACGCGCGGCAACGCCTCGGACCCCTCCATGACGCACCACGGTACCGGTGCGCGGCGTCGATTTTCTGTCGAGTGCACGGGTTTCCGTTGCCTTGTGATCGAAGGCGGGGGAGAGGTTGGGCCTGTGAATGAAATGGTGATGGGAGGTGTAGGGGAGAAGTTCGTCAGGACTTGATCGAATACGCGCCTGGGGTGGTCTCGCTATGTCCGCTTTTACTGCGGATTCCGCGGCTGGGGACCCTTGACGCTCGTTACGTCCATCACTTTTCATAGCCCGAACACACGGGTTGCTCATGACCCGGGTTCCCCAGGCATGGAGGCGGTAGCGGAGTATGACCGAGATCTTGGCCCGGCCCTCCGCCTCGGAGAATTCGGAGAGCTCGGAGAGCTCGAAGAGCTCGAAGAGCTCGAAGACTCAAGCGGCCGCCGATGGCGCTCCCGCCAAGCCCGAACTCGCCCGCTCCCTCGGCCTCGTCGGCGCGGTCCTGCTCACCCTCTCCTGCCTGACCCCGGCCAGCTCCCTGTTCGTGATCGTCCCCGGCCTGTTCGCCACGCAGGGCACCGGCACCGCCCTCACCCTGGCGATAGCCGGCGTCCTGTGCGTCGGCGTCGCCTTCTGCTACTCCGAACTCGGCACCCTGATCCCCTCGGCCGGCGGCGAGTACGCGATGGTCGGTTCGCTGCTGGGCCGGGTCTCCGGCTGGCTGACCTTCTTCCTGGCCGGCGTCGCGGCGTTCATCATCCCGCCGATCATCGCCATCGGGACCGGCAAGTATCTGCACGCCGCCATCCCCGCGCTCCCCGTCAGCGGCGCCTACACCGGCGCGTTCGTAATGGCCGCCTCGACCGTCATGGGCGTCTTCGACCTGCGCGCCAACGCCTGGATCACCGGCGTCTTCCTGGTGCTGGAGGTGATCGCCGCCGGGCTGGTGGCCGTGCTCGGCTTCGCGCACACCCACCAGGGCGCCGGCGTCCTGCTGCACCCGGTGGTGTCCGACGGACAGCACTCCACCGCGCTGCCCTTCGGCACGATCATGGTCGGCCTCGCTGTCGCCTTGTTCGCCCTGCAGGGTTTCTCGACCGCCGTCTACCTCTCCGAGGAGATCCAGGAGCCGCGGCGCAACGTCTCGCGCGCCGTGCTGTGGACGCTCGGACTCGGCGCGGTCGTGGTCGTCGTCCCGACCGTCGCCATCACCCTCGGCGCGGGCGGTGCCAGTGCCCTGACCGGCGCGAACTTCGACCTGATCGGGCTGGTCAAGAGCTGGAGCGACTCCGCCGTCGGCGCCTTCGTTGCGCTGTGCATCGCCGCGGCCATCGTCAACGCGGCGATCGTCATGGTGATCCAGAACTCGCGCATCCTGTTCGCCTCGGCGCGCGACAAGGCCTGGCCGGCGCCGGTGAACCGGGCGCTCGGCACGGTCTCCGCACGCTTCGGGGCGCCGTGGGTCGCCACGCTCGCGGTCGGCGCGCCGGGCACCGCGCTGTGCTTCGCGCCGGTCGACACGCTCAACGGCATCACCGGCGTCGCGGTGACCGGCCTGTACCTGATCGTCGCCGTCGCGGCGCTGGTCGGGCGGCGCGGCGCGCACAAGGCGAAGGGCGCGTGGCGGATGCCGCTGTGGCCGGTGGTCCCGGTCCTGGTCGTGGGCAGCCTGGTCGGCATCCTGTTCGAGCTCTGGCGTACTCAGCCCTCGGATCTTTACTGGACGCTCGGCGCCACCGCGGCGGCTGCGCTCTACTGGGTGTTGTACCTGCGCCCGCGCGCCGCGACGCGCTGGCTGATCGACGCCGACCCCGGCCGGCAGTGAGCAAAATGGGAACTCCCGGAACTGGGAAAACCCATTCCGGGGGATAGCCGGATCGCTACGATGCGTAGCTGTGGGGGACGACGATCAGGTCGAGGCCGGTGCCCGAGCGCTGGCCGCGCGCATGCTGGAGCGCACCGAGGAGTTCGCGGACGCCGTCACTGCGCGGATCAACGCCCTCATCCCGGTGTACGCCGAACGGGTGCCGATCGCGGATCTGTACCGCTCCGTCACCGACCACTATCGGGTGATCTTCGACGGGCTGCTGGACCCGGACCTCGACGGCAACGCGCCGGCCGACATGGCCGGGCGTTCCCGCGCCGCCGAAGGCGTGCCGATGTCGGCGGTGTTCGAGGCCTACCAGATCTCGCTGTCCTTCATTTGGGAGCACCTGGCCGAGGCCGCCGAGCGGGACGAGGTTCCGCCGCGTGTCGCGCTGCGTGCCGCCTCCGCGCTGTGGGGGCGGCTGTCGGGGTTCACCGACGTGATGTCCGACAGCTACCGCACGGAGCTCGCGGCCCGGATCCGCAGCGAGGAGCAGCGCCGCTCGGCCCTGATCCAGGCGCTGCTGGAGGGGCACCTGTCGGAGCCGCAGGTGTGGGAGGCCGCCGACGCGCTGCGGCTGCCGCACCAGGGCCCGTACGTGGTCATCGCCGCGCGGGTGGCCGGCGCCGGCGAACACGGCGTGAGCCGCGGGATCGAGGAGGGTCTGCAGCAGCAGAGCATCACCTCGGCCTGGCGGCTCCTGCACGACGTCGAGATCGGCCTGGCCAGCCTGCCGCGCCCCGCCGACCAGCTGGACGTGCTCATCGACGCGCTGGCCACCGGCAGCGTGGGCCGGGTCGGGGTCAGCCCGCTCTACGACGATCTCACCGGCACCGCCCAGGCCCTGCGCCTGGCCCGCATCGCGCTGCGCGGCTCGGCAGGCCCCGGCAAGGTCGTGGTCTTCGGCCGCGACTCGCTGTCGGTGGCGGCGGCCAGCGCCCCGGACGTGATGGCGCGCCTGTCCCGCGCGATCCTGGCCGGCCTGGAGCCCATGCCGGCCGAGGACCGCGCCATCCTGCTGGACACCTTCGGCGCCTGGCTCGACCACGGCGGCTCCGCCGACGAGGCCGCCCGCCGGCTGTACGTCCACCCCAACACCGTGCGCTACCGCCTCCGCCGGCTGGAGGAGCGGACCGGCCGGACGCTGTCGGATCCGCGGCAGGTCGCCGAGCTGAGCCTGGCGTTCGAGGTGGATCGGGGGCGCGTGGCTTTGCTGGCGGAGGATGACGGTGAGCGGCAGGACGGGATCGGGGAGCAGCGGTGAGCAAGGTGCTCGCTTCCGCATGCAGACTCCGGCCCAGGCAGCAGCCGCCGCCGCAGTGGTGGTGGTAGCAGCAGCCGTAGCCGCATGCTCAGCGCTCACTTCCGCACGCAGACCCCGGCCCGGGCCGCTGCCGCAGGGGCTTGCTTGGTGCTTACTTCCGCAGATAGATCCCAGTCCGAGCAGCGGCCGCAGCAGCTGCAGCGCGCTCGGCGCTCACTTCCGCACGTACACGCCGGCCCGAGCCGCAGCAGCAGCCGCACGCTCGGCGCTCACTTCCGCACGTACACGCCGGCCCGAGCCGCCGCAGCAGCAGCCGAAGCCGCACGCTCGGCGCTCGCCGCGTCGAGCGCGTCGCCGCTGACCAGGAACCGGTAGTACAGCGGCGCCGACACCGCGCGGATCACCTCCGCGGCGTCAGTGTCCTGCGGCACCTCCCCGCGCGCTGCGGCCTGCTCGACGCATGGGGCCCACTCCGTGATCCGGGTCGCGTAGAAGCGGTGCAGTGCGGTGGCGGTGTCGGGGTGGCTGGCGGCTGCCGTGATGACCGCTTTGAACAGTGCGCTCGATCGTGGTTCGGTCAGTGTCTTGCGGACCAGGCGCGCGTTGGCGAGTAGGTCGCCGTCCAGGGTGCCGGTCTCGGTGCGGGGGAGGGATTGCTCCGCCATGTCGAGCAGGAGGTCCGCGACCAGTGCCGCCGGCGTGCCCCAGCGGCGGTAGACCGTGGTCTTGCCGATGTCGGCGCGGCGGGCGATGTCGGCCAGGTCCAGGGTGTCGAAGCCGGTCTCGATCAGCGCGTCCTCGGCTGCGCGCAGGGCCGCGGCGCGGGTGCGGGCGGTGCGGCCGCCGGGGCGGAGCGTGCCGGGGGCCGAGGGTTCGTCGGGCATGGCCCGCATCCTAATGAAACTGCGGGGCCATTAGGGGTGTCAGGCCGTCGGCGGCCGTTCCCCGGACCCTCGCTCGATCAGCCGTACCGGAACCGTCAGCGTCTCCGGCGCCCGCTCCGGTTCCGCCAGCCGCGCCGTCATCAGGTGCAGTGCCGCGTGTGCCATGCCCAGGCTGTCCTGCGCGATTACCGTCACCGGCGGATCCAGCAGGCCCGCCAGCGGGAAGTCGTCGAATCCGACCAGCGCCGGCCGGAGCTCGGGCGGAACCTCGGTCGCCAGGTGGGTCAGGACCGCGAACGTCGTGGTGACGTTCCCCGTCACCAGAGCCGTGACCGGCGCCGCGCCCGACAACACCGTACGAAGCGCCGCGCTGATCCGCCGTTGCTCGGTCTCCCCGGTGTGCACGAGTCCGGTCACCGCGCGGCCGTCGGCGCTCAGGCACGCCCGAAAGGCCGCCGCGCGTTCCCGTCCTGTGAAGATCCGCTCATGGTCGCCGATGTACGCGATGCGCGTGTGGCCGTGTGCGGCGAGCTGCCGGTACGCCATGCGCACGCCCGAGGCGTTGTCCGCCAGCACCGCGTCGGTCTCCGGGCCGGCGACCGGCCGGTCCACCGCCACCACCGCCAGGCCGGCGGCCATCTCCGGCGCCAGGTAGGAGTGGTCCGGGCCGATCGGCTCCACGACCACGCCGTCGAAGCCGCGGCGCGCCATCGACAGCACCACGGTGCGTTCGCGCTCGACGTCGTCGGCGGTGGAGGCGGCGAACACGGTCAGGCCCGAGGCGTACGCGCCGCGTTCGAACTCCGCCAGCAGCGGGTTGCGGGCCGACATCTCGCGGGCCGCGACGCCGATCGTGCGGCTGGTGCCGCGCCGGAGTTGCTGCGCTTGTTCGTCGGGGCGGTATCCGAGCGTGTCTATCGCGGTCTGCACGCGGCGGGCGAACTCCGGGCCGACCGTCGGGTCGTGGTTGACAACCCTCGACACGGTGCTCAGCGCGACGCCGGCCTCGCGGGCGACGTCCACCATCGTCGGGCGTCTGGACCGGCGCCCTGAAGCCTTCGTCATGGCATATCCGCTCCACGGCCTGTCGTGACCTGATCGAGACATTCGCAGGGCTTGACGATGCCCCGGACCGCGCGCCTAGATTAACGCGAAAATAACGTTTTCTCAAAGCACGGCGCCACTCGGTCCGCACTCTCCACCGCGCGCCACGCGGCGGACACGTTGTCGCGAAGGAGTCAGGATGTTGTCTAAGAGTTTACGCATAGCGTGCGCCGGTGCAGCTGCCGCGCTCGCCCTGACCGCCTGCTCGTCGTCCTCCTCCAGCGGCGGCGGCGGAGGTAAAACGCTCAAGGTCGCCTACCAGAAGTTCGGCAACGAGATCCACGTCGACGCGCACATGCAGAAGGTGAAGGCACAGTTCGAGGCCGCGCATCCGGGCATCACGGTCAAACTGGACCCGATCAACGTGTCCGAGAACGACTACTACACCAAGATCGACCTGATGATGGGTTCCAGTTCCACCGCGCCCGACGTGGTCTACGAGGACACCTTCCTCATCAACTCCGACATCCAGGCCGGCTACCTGACGCCGCTGGACTCCTACCTGTCGACCTGGTCGGACTGGTCCCAGTTCCCGGACACGGCCAAGGCCGCGGCCCGCGGGCTGGACGGCAAGACCTACGGCGTCCCGATGGGCACCGACACCCGTGCGCTCTACTACAACAAGGACTTGCTGACCAAGGCCGGGATCACCGTGCCGTGGCAGCCGAAGTCCTGGGCCGACGTCCTGGCAGCGGCTAAAGCGATCAAGGCGAACGATCCCGGCGTGATCCCGCTGAACGTCTACTCGGGCAAGCCCGACGGCGAGGGCAGCACCATGCAGGGCTTCGAGATGCTGCTGTACGGCACGCAGGACACCCTGTACGACGGCTCCAGCAAGAAGTGGATCGCCCCGAGCAAGGGCTTCACCGACTCGCTGCAGTTCCTCAAGGACGCCTACAGCGGCGGCCTGACCGTCCCGCCGCAGCAGGAGCTCGACCCCAACATCGGCAACGTGGTCGGCGGGCAGCTGCTCCCCGCGAGCAAGCTCGCCATCGACCTGGACGGCTCCTGGGTCACCAGCACCTGGACCGCGACCGGGGCCAAGCCCTGGCCGGCGTGGTCCACCGCGCTCGGCGAGGCGGCGATGCCGACCCAGGACGGCGGCGGCAAGGGCACCACCAGCATGTCCGGCGGCTGGACGCTGTCGGTCACCGCGAAGTCGAAGAACAAGGACCTGGCCGCGCAGTTCGTCGAGCTGGCGCTGAACAAGGACAACTCCGCGTCCTACGACGACGCCGACGGCCAGATCGCGGTCCGCAACGACGTGGCCTCGGACCCCGCGTACCAGAACTCCAATCCCACCACCGCCTTCTTCACCGGCCTGGTCCCGGTCACCAACTACCGCCCGGCCTACGCCGAGTACCCGAAGGTGTCCGACGCGATCCAGGTGGCGACCGAGGCGGTGATCACCGGCCAGGCGTCGCCGGCGGACGCCATGAAGACGTACACCGAGACCCTGAAGGGCATCGTCGGCTCCGGCAATGTGGCGGCGGGCAGCAGCTGATGGCGATCGGCGAAGACCTCGCGGGCGCGGTGGGGCGGATCACGGCCCCCCGCCGCGCCCGCGCCGCCCGCGCGACCCGGCACCTGCCGCTGGCGCCGGCCCTGATCATGCTCTTCCTGTTCTTCCTCGGCCCGGTGCTGTGGAGCGTCTACAGCTCGTTCACGAACGCCGCGCTGACCGGCGACGGCGCGCAGAACCCGCAGTGGGTCGGGCTGGAGAACTTCCGCCGGCTGTTCTCCGATCCCAACGTCACCAACGGGATCTGGCTGACCGTGGTGTTCGTCCTGGGCTCGGCGGTGATCGGCCAGAACCTGCTGGGGCTGGGCATCGCGCTGCTGATGCGCGGCCGGAACCGCTGGCTGCGCGGGACGGTCGGGGCGATCGTGGTCTCGGCGTGGGTGCTGCCGGAGGTGGTGAGCGCGTTCATCTGGTACGCGTTCCTCGGCCAGGACGGGACGCTGAACCAGGTGACCAGGGCGCTCGGGATCGGCTCCCAGGACTGGCTCTACAGCAGCCCGATGCTCGCCGTGATCATCGCCAACACCTGGCGCGGCACCGCGTTCTCGATGCTGGTCTACAACGCCGCGCTGGACGACGTGCCGACCGACGTGCAGGAGGCCGCCGAGCTGGACGGCGCGACCGGCTGGCGCCGGCTGTGGTCGGTGGTCCTGCCGCTGATCCGGCCCTCCATCGTGACCAACCTGATGCTGATCACCCTGCAGACGCTGTCGGTGTTCACGCTGATCTACGTCATGACCGCCGGCGGTCCCGGCTTCGCCAGCTCCACGCTGCCGGTGCTGATGTACCAGCAGGCGTTCAAGTTCTCCGAGGTCGGCTACGGCACGGCGATCTCGTTGCTGCTGCTGGCGATCGGCGCGGTGTTCTCGTTCGTGTACGTGCGCGTGTTGAAACCGGAGGCCTGAGATGGCGACGATGGGGATTGACACGCCGCGCCGCCGCGCCGCCGGCATGCTCTGCACGGGCATCCTGGTCCTGATCGCGGTGGCGTTCCTGGCGCCGCTGATCTGGCTGGTGCTGTCGTGCTTCGACAGCTCGGCCCAGACCTCGGTGAAGCTGCCGGATCATCCGAGCATCGACAACTTCCGGGCCGTGATGAACACGGACATGCTGTGGCGGCCGTTGTGGAACGGACTGCTGCTGTGCGGGGGATCGGCGCTGATCACGGTGGTGATCGCGACACTGGCGGCGTACCCGCTGTCGCGATACCAGACGCGCTTCCGCAAGCCGTTCCTCTACACGGTGCTGTTCGCGACCGGCCTGCCGATCACCGCGATCATGGTCCCGGTCTACGGCCTGTTCCTGCGGTTGCAGCTGATCGACTCGATGCCGGCCACCGCGGTGTTCCTGGCGACGACCTCGCTGCCGTTCGCGATCTGGCTGATCAAGGGCTTCATCGACAACGTGCCGATCAGCCTGGAGGAGGCCTCGTGGGTGGACGGCGCGTCGCCGATGGCTGCGCTGCGGTACATCGTGGTCCCGCTGATCGCCCCGGGCATGTCGGTGGTGCTGATCTTCACGTTCATCCAGGCGTGGGGCAACTTCTTCGTGCCCTTCATCCTGCTGCAGAGCCCTGAGAAGCTGCCCGCCTCGGTGACGGTGTTCACCTTCTTCGGGCAGTACGGCGCGGTGGCCTACGGGCAGCTCGCGGCCTACTCGGTGCTGTATTCGATGCCTGTCGTGGTGCTGTACCTGATCGTGTCGCGGGCGATGGGAGGCGCGTTCCGCTTCGCCGGCGCGGCGAAGGGGTGAGGAGCCGATCCGCCCTTCGGCGCGGCCGACGGCTAGGATCGGCAC
This sequence comes from Catenulispora sp. GAS73, assembly GCF_041262085.1. Classification (NCBI taxonomy): domain Bacteria; kingdom Bacillati; phylum Actinomycetota; class Actinomycetes; order Catenulisporales; family Catenulisporaceae; genus Catenulispora; species Catenulispora sp. GAS73. The sequence goes on along the minus strand of NZ_JBGCCM010000020.1, from coordinate 190,680 downwards.
CTCAATGAGTTGTCGCCCGGCCGCCGGTCCGGGTCCTTCAGTGGAGTGAGCAGTACGGACCACCCGGTCCCCGGACCCGACGAGAGTGGCGGCGAGCCAGACCCCGCCGCCCCGCCGTCACGCGCCCGGGCGGCGGAGCTCGGATGGTTGCCGTGGGCGGTCGGTGCCGTGCTGGTGGCCACGCAGCTGGTGGTGCTCGTGTACGCGCCGGGGCGGTGGCGTTCGGCCAGTGCGGTGGTGGTCGCCGTGGCGACGCTGGCGGTGATCGGGATCGTGGTGTTCGGCGGGGACGAGACGCCCTAGAGCCGCGCTAGCCGGTCCGCTCCCTGATCACCTGTTCCACGGCGACCGCAGCGGCCATGGCGGCCGCGCCGGTCAGGACCGCGCTGTCGCCGAGTGCTGACACTTCCAGGCGCGGCGGATACGGCAGCCGCTCCTGCAGGCGCTGCGCGACCCGCTCCAGTAACAGATCGCCGTTCAGCCCGATGCCGCCGCCGAGGATGACCAGCTCGACGTCGGCGACCGCCGCCACCACGCCTATATAAGCACTGATACGCCGCGCGACCTCCTCGACGATCGCGATCGCCCGCGGATGCCCGGCGCGTGCCCGGTCGAAGATCAGCTCTGTCGTCAGGTCGCCGTCGGGCGTGAGCTCTGGCGTGAGCTCGGACGTGAGCTCGGCCGCGAACGGTTTCGCGTACTCCACGATCGCGGCCGCGCAGGGGTCGTTCGCGGCGAACCCCTCGGCGTCGAACGCGGTGTCCAGTTCCCCGGCCGCGCCGGAGTGCCCGCGGTGCAGGTGCCCGTGCAGCACCAGGCCCGCGCCGACGCCGGTGCCCACCGACAGGAACGCGAAGGTCTCGGCGGCGGCGCCGGTCCCGTGCGTGTTCTCGCCGAGGGCGGCGAGGTCGATGTCGTTCTCGACGGTGGACGGCACGCCGAGCGCCGCCTCCAGCTCTGTGGCGATCGCGAAGCCGTTCAGCGCCGGAATGTTGAGCGCCTGCCAGACCCGGCCGGTGTGCCGGTCCACGACGCCCGGCACCCCGGCCACCGCGTGCCGTACCGTCGCGGCGTCCACGCCGGCCGCGGCGACCAGCTCGCGGGCCAGTTCCGCCGCGGCCGTCACCATGCGCGGGGCGTCCATGCCGTGCACGTCCACGTCCAGCCGCGCCGCGATCGCCGCGCCCGGCCCGGCCAGCACGCCGCGCAGCCGGTGCGCGCCGAGGTCCAGGCCCAGCGCGTGCACGCCGTCCGGCTTGGGGCCGAAGAACACCGCGCCGTGCGAGGGGTCGCGCGCCGAGTCGGGGGACTGCGTCACCAGGCCGGTGGCCAGCAGTTCCTCCAGCAGCACCGACACCGTCGGCTTGGAGATCCCGGTGAGCCGCGCGATCTCGGCGCGGGAGATCGGGTGGCCGCCCTCGATCACCGACCACACCGTCCGGATGTTCATCTCCCGGAGCGTGGCCGCGGTGACCCCGGTGGTCGGGCGCACTGCGCGGATGCTCATGGACGCAGAGTACGGCTTGGGCGCCGCTTGCGGTTCAAGGGTGTCGGCGCTTCCGGGACGACTCATCGGGGCACGGCGCATTGGCACAGCGTGAGGATGCCCGAGCTGTCCGTGAGAGCTGCGTGAGAACCCATGGCCACCGCGCCGATCAGGGATTTCGCTGGAAGATGTGGCAACCTGCGTCCCCATCCTGCCCAGCGCCGATCTCGAACGGACCCGCGCCTTCTACTGCTTCCTGGGCTTCACCGTCGTGGACGCCGCCGACGAGTATCTGCGCCTGCGCTACGACGACGCGGAGGTCCACTTCTACCCGGACCCCGACATCGAGCCCGCCGCCAACCCCTCCGGGTGGTACCTGCGGGTCGAGGAGCCCGAGGAGCTACGCGAGAAGTGGCGGAACGACGGGCTGGAGTGCCCGGACGTGCCGGTCCCGGCCGTGTACGGCCCGACCGTGTTCGCGGTGACCGATCCCGACGGTGCGTTGCTGCGGGTCGGGCCGGCCGACCGGCTCTGAGGCCGCTGGTCAAAACTGCGGCTATGCGTTTTCCGGCTGCCGGAAAACGATCGCATTGTCCATGAACAGGTGGACATAGCCGCACTGTGCGGCTGACACCGGAACGGCACCGGTTGATCGTCGCCAATGCTGCCGCTGTGCGTCTCAAGGTTCCCCCCAACCCCACGCATGAAGCACATGATCGCGCGTGATACTACGCGCGCAATATGCTGCACACCAGATCCCGGGCGTGCGGACCCGGGGCGCAGCCGCGAGCCGAGGAGCCTGGGGAGGACCGATGCCGGACTTCGCACGCGCGCGCGGGTGGCGCGGACTCGTCGCGGCCTTGGTGGTGCCGCCGCTGCTGACGGCCGTGCTCACGAACCTCACCGAGCGGCTGAACCTGAGCAGCCAGGTCCTCATCTACCTGGTCGCGCTGGTCGCGATCTCGCGGGTCTGCGGGATGGTGCCGGCGCTGGTGGCCGCGGTGTGGACCGCGCTGCTGCTGGACTACTACTTCATCTCGCCGATCCACACGTTCCGCATCGCGGTGGCCAACGACGTGATCACGTTCTCGGCCTTCGTCATTGTCGCGGTGACGGTGGCTTCGGTGGTCGAGTACTCCGGCAAGCAGTTCCGGCGCGCGACCCAGGCCGCCGCCGAGGCCGCGCAGCTGGAGGCCGCCGACCGGATGCGGACCGCGCTGCTCAACGCGGTCTCGCACGACCTGCGCGCCCCGCTGGCGGCGGCGCGGGCTTCGGTGGACACGCTGCACGATCCGCGCTTCGAGCTGTCCGCCGGTGAGCGCGAGGAGTTGCTCGGCGCCGCGCAGACCTCGCTGGGCCGGCTCTCGCGGCTGGTGGAGGATCTGCTGGACATGTCGCGGTTGCAGTCCGGCGCGCTCAAGCCGCTGGTGGAGACGGTCGCGGTGGACGAGGTGATCCCGCGCGCGATCGACGACGTGCCGGCGGCCGCGGGCCGCGTCACGTTCGCGGCGAACCCGGACGGCGTGCCGCCGGTGGTGGCCGACAGCGCGTTGTTGGAACGCGTGCTGGCCAATCTGGTCGGCAACGCCGCCAAGCACACCGCCTCCCGCATCGAGCTGGTCGCGGGCGCGGCGACCCGCGCGCGCACCCCGAACATCCCGAACATCCCGAACGGCGACAGGGTGGAGATACGCGTGATCGACCACGGCCCCGGCATCCCGGCCACCGACCACGAGCGCGTCTTCCGTCCCTTCCAGCGGCTCGGCGACCGTGACAACACCGCCGGGGTCGGACTGGGCCTGGCGCTGGCGCGCGGGCTGGTCGAGGCGATGGGCGGCGAGCTGCGTCCCGAGGACACGCCGGGCGGCGGGCTCACGATGGTGGTGACCGTGCCGGCCCGGCCGGTGCCCGCACGGCCGGCGGCCGGCTCGCGGGAGGCGTCGTCCCGATGAAGCACCTGCTGGTGGTCGACGACGAGGCGCAGCTGCTGCTGGCGGTGCGCATCAACCTGCAGGCGCGCGGCTACGACGTCACGGTCGCGGCCGACGGCGCCGCCGGCCTGGCCGCCGCCGCGCGCCGGACCCCGGACCTGGTGGTCCTGGACTTGGGCCTGCCGGACATGGACGGCGTCCGGGTCATCGACGGCCTGCGCGGCTGGACCACGGTGCCGATCCTGGTGCTGTCCGGCCGTACCGACTCCTGGGACAAGGTGGAGGCGCTGGACGCCGGCGCCGACGACTTCGTCACCAAGCCGTTCGACATGGACGAGCTGGCCGCGCGCGTCAGGTCCCTGATCCGCCGCTCCGAGCCGGAGAACACCACCGGCCCGGTGATCGCCGTCGGCAACCACCTCGTCGACCTCGCGGCCCGCACGGTGAAGCGGATTCCCGAGGCGCCCGCGGACGTGCCGGAGACCGTGCGCCTGACCCGGACCGAGTGGGCCGTCCTGGAGATCCTGCTGCGCCATCCCGGCCGTCTGGTCTCCAGCAAGCAGCTGCTGGCCCACGTGTGGGGGACTGAGCACGAGCCGGAGGGCAGCTACCTCCGCTTCTACCTCGCGCGGCTGCGGCAGAAGCTGGAGCCGGAGCCCTCCAATCCGCGCCAGCTGCTGACCGAGCCGGGCATGGGGTATCGCTTCCAGCCGCTGGAGACCGCGGGGAAATCGTGAGTGGAGCGCGGTCACCGGTTTGTGAGGCGTGAGTAGTCCGTGAGAAATAAACGCCCGGACGCTAGTGCTTTCCGGGTGGCCCGGCAATAGCATCGCGGTCGTGCCAAGTGCTCTGGGGATAGCCAAACGGGTCATGGTCGGTCGGCCGATGCACAGCGAGATGCTCGGCGAGACCTTGCTCCCGAAGAAGATCGCACTCCCGGTGTTCGCCTCGGACGCGTTGTCGTCCGTGGCCTACGCCACCGAGGAGATCCTGCTGGTGCTCTCCGCCGGCGGGCTGGCCCTGCTGCACTTCACGTGGTGGATCGCCGCCGCGGTGGGCCTGCTGATGCTGGTGGTCGTCGCCTCGTACCGGCAGAACGTGCACGCCTATCCCTCCGGCGGCGGCGACTACGAGGTCGCCACCACGAACCTGGGCCCGAAGGTGGGCCTGACGGTCGCCAGCGCCCTGATGGTCGACTACATCCTCACCGTCGCGGTGTCGGTGTCCTCCGGCGTGGCGAACCTGGCCTCGGCCTTCCCGGCGCTGAACTCGCACGTGGTGTTGATCTCGGTGGTCGTCATCGCCACGATCACGCTGCTGAACCTGCGCGGCGTGCGGGAGTCGGGCACGGCGTTCGCGGTCCCGACGTACTGCTTCGTCGCGGCGGTCGGCGTGATGATCGTGACCGGACTGATCCGGGTCGCGTTCGGGCACGGGCTGCACGCCGAGAGCGAGCACTACACGATCATCAACACCACGCACTACAACGGCGTGCTGCTGATCTTCCTGCTGCTGCGGGCGTTCGCCTCCGGCTGCACCGCGCTCACCGGCGTCGAGGCGATCAGCAACGGGGTCCCGGCGTTCAAGCCGCCGAAGAGCAAGAACGCCGCGACGACCCTGGCCCTGCTCGGCGGGATCGCGGTGGCGATGTTCGCCGGCGTCACCGCGCTGGCGCTGGCCGGCCACGTGCACGCGGCGGACGCGGCGAACCTGTCGGGCCTGCCGGCCGGGCAGCAGCCGCGTACGGTCATCGCGCAGGTGGCGCGGTCTGTGTTCGGGGGCAACTCGCCGTTCTTCTTCCTCCTGCAGGTCGTCACGGCGCTGATCCTGGTGCTGGCGGCAAACACGGCGTTCAACGGCTTCCCGGTGCTCGGGTCGATCCTGGCCAAGGACGGCTACCTGCCGCGCCAGCTGCACACCCGCGGCGACCGGCTCGCGTTCTCCAACGGCATCCTGCTGCTCGCCGGGTTCGCCACCTTGCTGGTGGTGGCGTTCAACGCCTCGCCGACGCGGCTGATCCAGCTGTACATCGTGGGCGTGTTCGTGTCCTTCGTCTGTTCGCAGACCGGCATGATCCGGCACTGGAACCGGCTGCTGCGGGACACCGCGGACCCGGCCGAGCGCCGCCGGATGATGCAGTCGCGGGTGATCAACGCCGTCGGCGCCGGGGTGACGGCCGCGGTGCTGGTGATCGTGCTGGTGACGAAGTTCGCCAAGGGCGCGTGGATCGTGGTGCTGGCGATGCCGCTGATCTGGCTGGTGATGCGGGCGATCAACCGGCACTACGCGGCGGTGGCGCGGGAGCTGACGCCCTCGGACGACGCGGTGTTCAGCCTGCCGGCCAACAACCACGCGCTGGTCCTGGTCTCCAAGCTGCACCTGCCGACGCTGCGCGCGATCGGTTACGCCAGCGCCACGCGCCCCAGCACGTTGGAGGCGGTGACGGTGAACCTGGACGACGCCGAGGTGGAGGCGCTGAAGGCGGAGTGGGAACGGCGCTCGATCCCGGTTCCGCTGACCGTGATCGCCTCGCCGTACCGGGAGATCACCCGGCCGATCATCGAGTACGTCAAGCGGGTCCGGACGGAGAACCCCGATGACGTCGTGACCGTCTACATCCCGCAGTACGTGCTCGGCCACTGGTGGGAGCAGGTGCTGCACAACCAGTCCGCGCTGCGTCTGAAGAGCCGGCTGCTGTTCCAGCGGCGGGTCGTGGTCGCGGCGGTGCCGTACCAGCTGGAGTCGGCTACCGCCCGCATCGAGGCCGCGAAGGCGCAGGCACACGCGCAGGGAACCTTCCAGGGGAGTGCCATGACCAAGCCGAAGCAGCCGAAGCCGCCGCGTCAGAGGACCCGGCTGCAGTCGCTGACTCTGGAGAACCAGGAGTTGGAGGCCGCCGAGTTGTCGCAGGAGGTCTCGCCGTGCGGAGCCACGGCTATCGCCGACTGCCCGGACCGCGAGCAGGTGGTGATGGCCGGCACGCTGCGCACGGTGCGGATGCGCCCGCGCGCTGGCGTCCCGGTCCTGGAGGCCGACCTGTGGGACGGCACCGGGTCGGTGACAGTGAGCTGGCTCGGTCGGCGGCAGATACCGGGGATCGCGCCCGGGCGGCGGATCGTGGTGCGGGGGCGGATCACGACGGCCGGGGGGCAGCGGGCGGTTTACAACCCGATTTATGAGCTGCGGCCGGGGCCGGCTGACTGAGTCTGATCGAGGCTGATTGAGGTTGGGGGGCTCGGGGCCGGTTGGGCGGCTTGCCTTACCAGCGGCGCGTTTGGCTTTCCGGTCTGCGGTAATCCCTCAGCACGTGTCGACTGATACAGAACACTGCGAACCTCACGTGTTCGCCGCACCCGTCCGGCCCGGTGCAGGATCTGCAGATGATACGCGACTGCTGACGGGCTCGGCCGGAGTCGGCCCGCCCCCTCGCCGGGCGTCGCCGGGGCCGCCACGGCGACCGGGATCCGGGCGCGTGTCCAGCCGATGAGTTCGCCGGCGCTTCACCGACACGCGGCCGGCGCCCTTGGTCCGCACGATGTCGTAGTCAATGTGTTGAAATAGGCCTCGTGGCGGACACTGCCCGGTGTGCGGGGGCACACGGCGGTGCCGGCGGCGAGGCTGGCAGCGTGGTCGGCGCGGTTGCGGAGGGTGGACCCGACGCCGTACCGATCACGCTGTCGTGGGGAGCATTTGCCAAGAGGACTATCAGACGGCGGCGGACTCGGCCTCGGCAGTGCTGGCGGTCTCGGATCCGGCGCTCTCAGCCTCACGCTCGGCAAGAGCCTTGCGCACCTCGTCCATGTCCAGCGCACGAGCCTGCGCGATCAGGTCCTCCAGCGCCGACTCCGGCAGCGCGCCGGGGTGCTGGTAGAGCGTGACGCCGTCGCGCACGATCATCAGCGTCGGGATCGAGCGGATGTCGAACGCCATCGCCAACTCCTGCTCGGCCTCGGTGTCCACCTTGCCGAACACGATGTCCTCGTGCTTGCCGGCGGCCTTCTGGTACACCGGCGCGAAGGACCGGCACGGTCCACACCACTCGGCCCAGAAGTCGACAAGCGTGATGCCCTCGCCCGCCACGGTCTCGGCGAAGGTGTCCTTGGTCAGTTCCACGACGGCCACGGCCGTTTCCTCCTCGGTGCTCGACGGGGCCCTGGTCACATACAGTCGGATACCCCGCAGGGTATAACCGGCGGGGGTGGATCAGTATTCCGGCGGGCTGCGGGAGTGGGCTGTGCGATAAGTGGACCGCTGAACGCAGCGAGCCGCAGGCCCCGACCTGCGGGGACCCGCGGCTCGCTGCCGGCAGTCCTACCGCTGGTGCGCCAGCTCCAGCAGCAGCGCCGCCGACCAGCTGAACCCGCGTGAGTTCATCGCGGAGCCCGTCGCCGGGTTGTAGTTCTCCATCAGCGGTCCGTCGCCGATCATGCCCGCGGCGTTGGCGCGGAGCTTGGCCGCCAAGGCCGTCGCGTCGGCCGTGTAGCCGTACCGCTTCAGGCCTTCGAGTGCAAAGTACGCCTGGTCCATCCACACCGCGCCGCGCCAGTAGCCGGTCGGGTCGTAGTACGGCGAACTCGCCGAGACCGTCGGGAACGGCAGCTGCGTGTCGAACTCGGTCGGCGACACCAGCTTCGCGCGCACCGCCGCCGCCTGTGCCGGAGTCGCCACGCCGGCCCACAGCGGGATCGCGCCCTCGATGCCGCGCCCGCGCGCCGTCAGCGGTTGCCCGGTGCCGAGCGAGGCGTCGTAGAACCAGCCGCCGGCCGGGTCGTACATCTTCTGCCGGATCGCCGTCGCGACCGTCTTCTGCGACGCCTGGAACCGCGCCGCGTCCGACCAGTGCCCGAGCCGCAGAGCCATCTGCGCCAGGACACCGTCCTCCGCCGCGAGGTACGAGTTCAGGTCGACGGACTCCTGCGTCAGCGAGTACCCGACCACCTTCCCCGCCGCGTCCGTGTTGTCCACGACACCGGCCCCGAGAGCGGCGTCGAAGCGCGGCGCGTTGTCCATCCCGCTCTCCCAGGCAGCGGCCTGGCGCTTGTCCTCGGCGGTGACGTTCTGCGGATCCACGGTCGAGCCGTACTCCGCGAGACCGTCGTGGTTGTGGTCCCGGTTGCGATACCACCAGTCGTGGTACGCCACCAGCTTCGGGTACATCTCCTTCAGGAAACCGACGTCCCCGTTCCGCTCATACACGGACCACACCGCCCAAGCGGCCAGCGGCGGCTTGGAATTCCGCTCGTTCCAGTTCCCGCCGCCCCGTGCGGGGTCGTTGTAGAAGACGCAGTCCGGGATCATGCCGGCGTCCTGCGGCCGCTGCGGGTCGGAGGCCGTCACCTGGTAGTCGAACATCGACCGGATCTGCGACTCGGCCAGCGCCGGGTCGAACACCGCCGTGCCGACCGCCTGCTTCCACGTGTCCCAGGCCCAGAAACCGCTGAACCACTTGTTGGAGATCGACGGCGTCACCCCGTCGTGCTTCACCGCCCCGGCGGCACTGCGCCAGTTTGTCGTCAGCGTCTCGACCGACTTCACCGCCAGCGCCTGCTGCGCGGCCGGAACCCCGCGCACCGCCGACGCCACGTACCCGCGCCACCGCTGGTCGTCGGCCGCGACGACCGCGCCCGGAGCCCGCAGCGTCTTCGCGACGACCGGCTGCTCGGCGGCGTAGTCGGCACCGGTGAAGGTGTAAGACTCGGTCCACGTCAGCGTCTGCCGGCCGTGCGGCCCCAGCTTCAGGGGCCGGTCCAACGACGTCGTGTACGCGTCGCCGGCCACCGACGTGGTCACCGGCTCGGCATGCGTCACCTGGAACTTCTCGGTCCCGTCGGTGAGGTAGTCCCATGTCTGCCGCACCTTCGCGAACCCGACCGAGACACCGGTCGAGGTCGCTTGCAGAGACGGCGCGCTCTTCATCGGCTCGACGGCAGGCCGCAGCAGCGACCCGGTCCACCCGGCGCCGACGCTCCGCGCGTGCCCGGTGGTGTTGTCCACGAACGCCTGCACCAACGCGGTCCGGTTGCTCGCGTACCGCAGCTGCATCACCACCCGCAGCCCGTCCATATCAAAGCTCTGCTGCAACATCCCCGGCAGCGACGTGAACACCGGATTCGTCGCCGAAGCCAGGTCGATCGGACGGCCGTTCTCCGAGAGCGTCAGATGGCTGATTCCCTTGCTCAGCCACCAGGGATACTCCTGCGCGATGTACAGCGGCCCGGTGAAGGCGCCGTAGGAAGCCGTGTCCCCGGCCTTCGGCAGCGCGTAGGCGTGCCACGCACCCTGGTCCGCGAAGACGCCGATCGGATTGACGTCGGTCGCGGGATCGCCGGGCAGTGCCACGGTCGGCACCCCCTGCAGATCGAGGACGTTCGCGAAGGAGGGGTTCGGTGGTGGAGCAGCCCGCGCCGCCGTCACCGGAAGAACCAGGCCCACACCGACCGCCAAAGCGGCCAGGGCCCGTAACCGACGAGACATGATCACCTTCCTACCTTCAGGACCGCGACACCCTTCGCGGCCAGATGGGTGGGACGACTCCCGGTCAGCAGGTTCACCGCGCCGAACGGCACCGACGTACCCAGATCGACCGCGGTGTCGCCGTGGTTGAGCAGGAAGTAGTAGTGGTGCGACTCGGAGCTGCGGCACACTACCTCGACCCCGGTGACGGCCAGCGCCGAGGCCGGCGACGGCCACACCACGGCGGGCCGGACGGCCTCGGCGAGCACCTTCTCGATCGCCCAGCTCAGATCGCAGCTCACGTACCAGGCCCGGCCCTCGCCGAATTCGTTGCACGTGACCGCGGGGCGGTCCTTCAGCGGCCCCTCGGCGTAGTGCGCGACGGTCCGGGCCGTGGTCGTGGCGAGCCATTCGCTCCAGCCCAGCGCGGCGGGCGTGGGCTGGTAGCCGAGGCCGTAGCTCGCGCGGCTGCTGTGCTTCTTCTTCGCCTTCGCGGTCTCCTCGTCGGCGGTGAAGGTGACAGAGGTCGAATACCCCTCCGCGATCGGCCACCACTCGTCCACGGCGACGCCGAGCACCTCCCGCAGCGGACCCGGGTAGCCCCCGCCGGACCCGTCAGTGCCCTGATGGATGTGGTCGAGCTCGTCGACGATCCCGCTGAAGAACCCGACGACGAGGTACCCTCCGCCGTACACGTAGTCGGTCAGCCGGGCCGCGTTCTCGGTGCTCACCGAGTACAGGTTCGGGACGAGCACCACCTTGTACCCGCTCAGGTCGGCGTCCGGCGGGACGAAGTCGACGACGTGGTTCCACCGGTACACCACCGTGTACCAGTTCAGGATCTGGTCCTTGAGCCGGAGCCGCGTCGAGGGGTGGTCCTCGGCCTCCAGCGCCCACCACGAGTTCCAGTCCAGGACGATGGCGACCGTGCTCTCGATCCGGCTCCCGGCGACCTCCTTGAGGCTCGCCAGCTCCTCGCCGAGCCGGACCGTCTCCCGCCATCCCCGCGTCTGGGTCCCGCCATGCGGAAGCAGGGCACTGTGGAACTTCTCCGCGCCGGCCCGCGAGGCCCGCCACTGGAAGTGCATGACGCCGTCCGCGCCGCGCGCAACCGTCTGCAGCGACCACAGCCGCCGCAGCTCGGGAGTCTTGGGCACGTTCACCGCCCGCCAGCTCACCGCCGACGGCGCCTGCTCCATCAGCAGCCACGGCTTCCCGCCCCCGAGCGAGCGCATGAGGTCGTAGTTCATCGCCGCGAGCACGTGCGCCGAGCTGCTTGCCGGGTCCGGGTACGCGTCGTCGGAGACGACGTCCTCGTGTGCGGCCCACTTCCAGTAGTCGAGGTCCTTCATCATCGACATGAAGTTCGTCGTGACCGGGATCTCCGGCGTCACCTCCTTCAGAACGGCCCGCTCGCCGAGGAAGCAGGCGAGCAGGGCGTCGGAGCTGAAGCGCCGCCAGTCCAGCAGTTGTCCCGGATTGATCGGGCCTGGGGCCTTGCGCGGGGGCTCGATCTGCGAGAAGTCCGAGTAGCGCTGCGACCAGAACTCCGTGCCCCAGGCGAAGTTCAGCTGCGCGATGTCGTCGCCGTAGCGCTCCTTCAGCCAGCGGCGGAAGTCCTCGGCCGACACCTCGCAGAAGCACTCCGTGACGTGGTCGCCGTACTCGTTGTGGATGTGCCACAGCGCCAGCGCCGGGTGCTCGGCGTAGCGTTCGGCGATCGCGCGGGCCAGGCGCGTCGCCGCCGCCCTATAGATAGGAGACGAGGGGCAGTAGTGCTGCCGCGAGCCGAACTCCAAGCGCACGCCGTCGGCCGTGACCGGCAGCGTCTCCGGGTACTGACGCACGAACCAGGCCGGCGGCGAGGCCGTGGCCGTGGCGAGGTCGACGGCGATGCCGCGGCTGTGGAACAGGTCCATCAGCCCGTCCAGCCACTCGAAGTCCCACTCGTCCTCGGCGGGCTGCAACCGGGCCCAGGAGAACACACCGAGTGTCACCATCGTGACGCCGGCGTCCTTCATCAGGTTGGCGTCCTGCTTCCACACGGACTCCGGCCACTGCTCCGGGTTGTAGTCCGCTCCATACAAGAGACCTTCTACGCGTGTGATCATCCTTTGACTGCTCCTCCCAACAAGCCGGACACGAACTGCTTCTGGAAGATAAAGAAAATGAGCATCAGAGGGAGGGTTGCCAGGAAACTTCCGAGGATCAAGCCCGAATAATCCACATGCGTCCCGCCGACCAACGTGTAGAGCGCGACCGGCGCGGTGTATTTGTCCTGGGAGTCGAGCATCAGCAGCGGCCACAGGAAGGCGTTCCACTGACTCATGAAGGTGAAGATCGCCAGGGCCCCGAGTTGTGGCTTCACCACAGGAAGCAAGAAGCGAAACTGGATCACCGACAGCACGCCGATGATCAGCACCACGGTCCAGGCGATGGCGGAGGCGTAGTTGAAGTCCATCTGGTCGAAGCCGACCTTGTAGAGGTAGAGGACCGGCGTCATGGTGGCGTTGTCCGGTCCGCCCGAGGGCCTGGTTGACCATGCCGCCGTCGGTCTTGAGCAGGACGCGGAACACCACGGCGTACGCGACGAGCATCGTCACCGACCGCAGGAAGAAGGCGATGCACCAGGTAGGGGTGAGCCGCGGTCGGTCGGCGGCAGAGCCGGACGTGTCGGACTCGGCGGCGGGCTGGCGGATCGGCGTATCGGCGGGCTGGCGAGTGGCCAGTCGCCCGTGTTGGGCTGGTCGGCGAGGCGAACTGCGCCGGCGTTGCTGCGTCGCGGCGAGGCATCCTCGGCATGAATCGCGGCGCCGCAACCCGGGTCACCCGTTCTGCGCAGCCGTGTCTGCTGTCAGCAGACAAGCGGGACTCGCCTCGCCGCCTGTCCGTACGCTCACATCATGAGCGAGCTTCTGAGACTGCACGTCGTCCCCGGCGGCCACGCCGACCAGCCGCCGAAGCAGCCCGCGGCCTCCGAACCCGAGCCGTTGTGGCGCGAGGTGCTCGGCGAGCACCTGCGCGGGCTGCGGCGCGAGCATCAGGAAAGCCTCGCGGAGACCGCCCGCCGCGCCGGCATCTCGCCGCAGTACCTGTCGGAGGTGGAGCGCGGCCTCAAGGAGCCGTCGAGCGAGATGATCGCGGCGGTCGCCGGGGCGCTCGGCACGACGCTCGGCGGGCTCGCCGAGTCGGTCGCCGAGGTGCTGCGGCTGAAGCGCCAGGAGGCGGCGCTCAGCAGGGTGCGACGGGAGCTGCCGACGCGGCGGCGCAGTAGCGGCGGTCCGGTGCTGTTGGCGCTGGCGGCCTGACGGGCGGTCGGCGGTGTTCGTTCGCTCATTTGACGCAACTTTGCGGCGAATTCGGGGGGCGGGCGTTGACCGGCCGGCGGCGCGGGGCCGATCCTGGAGCGAGTCGGCTGGCGCGCGCTCCTTTTGAGGCTGGTGGACCCCCTTGGGTGGGTGGGCCCTGCGCGCGTTGACGGTCTTGCTGCCGCCGGTCAGCCCGCCCCCTACTCCCGCGGCCCCAGAACCCGGTCCGCGAGCCCGTACTCCACCGCGGCGGCGGCCGTGAAAACGCGGTCGCGGTCGGTGTCGTGGCGGAGGCGGTCGGCGGCTTGGCCGGTGTGCTGCGTCAGGATCGTCTCCAGTTCGCTGCGCATCCGGACCAGTTCGTCGGCCTGGATGATCAGGTCCGGGATCGCGCCCTGGCCGCGGGCCGCCGGCTGGTGCAGGACCACGCGGGCGTGCGGGAGGACTGAGCGGAGGCCCGGGGTGCCCGCCGCCAGGAGGACCGCGCCGACGGCGATCGCCTGGCCCACGCAGGTCGTGCGGATCGGGGACTTGATGTGCTGCATCGTGTCGTAGATCGCCAGCATGGAGGTGAGGTCGCCGCCTTCGCAGTTCACGTAGAGGCTGATCTCGCGCTCGGGGTTGTCGGACTCCAGGTGCAGCAGTTGGGCGATCAGGGCGTTGGCGACGCCGGCGTCGATGGCCGTCCCGAGGTAGATGATGCGCTCGGTCAGCAGGTGCGAGTAGATGTCCGTGACGCGCTCGCCGCGGGGGCTCTGCGTGGTCACGTAGGGGACGGTGTAGGTGCTCATGCCGTGATTCCGATCCGCTTGCGCTCGGGCGCCACCTGGCTGAACGAATCCACGATGTGGTCGATGAACCCGTAGTCCTTCGCCTGCTGCGCCGTGAACCACCGGTCGTGCAGGGAGTCCTCATAGACGCGGTCGTACGGCTGGCCGGTGTCGCCGGCGATCAGCCCGAGGACCGTGGTCACCATGTGCCGCAGGTCGTCCGCCTGCACCTCGACGTCCACCGTGCTGCCGCCGATCCCGGCGGAGCCCTGGTGCATCAGGATCCTGGCGTGCGGCAGCGCGAAGCGGCGGCCGGGCGTGCCCGCCGACAGCAGGAACTGGCCCGCGCTGGCCGCTAGGCCCAGCGCGAGGGTCGAGACCTCGCACGGGATCAGGCGCATCACGTCGCGGATCGCCAGCATCGCCGGGACGGAGCCGCCGCGCGAGTGGATCCACAGCGAGATCCCCGCGTCCGGATCTTCGGTGGCCAGGGAGAGGAACTGGGTCGTCAGCAGGGTGCCGTTGTCGTCGTCGAGATCGCCGTCGAGCACTACGATCCGCCGGCTGAACAGCTGCTCACGGGTGCGCCAACTGAACTGGGGTGTCTTTTCGTCTTCTGCCATGACTCCACCGTGCCCCGGCGGCGGACGGCTGCGAACGCCGTGCTGCTGTGGGCGGATCAGCTCACAGCAGATCAGCTGTCAGCTGACGGCGCAGCACGTCGGGGGCTTCGGCGAGCGAGGGACCGTACCAGGTGAGGTGGCGGCCGGAGACCAGGGCGGTGGGCAGTCCGGGGAACGCTTCGGGGCCGTCGGAGGCGCTGAACGCGTAGGGCTCGTCGGGGAGGACGACGAGTTCGGCGCCGCCGGCGAGAAGTTCGGGCAGCGGGATCTTCGGATAGCGCTCGGCATGGTCGGAGTAGATGTTTCGCACGCCGAGCCGCGCCAAGAGGTCGCCGGCGAACGTGTCGCGGCCGAGCACCATCCACGGCCGCCGCCAGATCGGGATGACAGCAGGGATTTCAGCCCCCGTTGCCACCGCAGCCCAAGCCGCCTCCGCCGCGTCCAACCACCCCGGCCGATCGAGCCCGCACCCGACAGTCAGCATCCGGTCCAGCTCCCGGAAGGCCTCGTCCAGCGTCCGGATCTGCGTGACCAGCACCGAGATCCCGGCCTCGCGCAGCGCGTCGAGATCGGCCGGCCGGTTCTCCTCCTCGTTCGCCACCACCAGATCCGGCGCGAGCGCGACGATCCGCGGGACGTCAGGATTCTTCGTCCCGCCGATCCGCTCGACGTCCAGGTCCGCCGGGTGCGTGCACCAGGCCGTCGCGCCGACCAGCAGCCGTGGTGCCGTCGTCGCGATCGCCTCAGTCAGCGACGGCACCAACGACACCACGCGCTGCATACCCCTGTCCTCCTAGAAGTCGTCGTCGAACGAGACGCTACCGCCGACCGCCACCTGGTACGCCGAGACGCGCCGCTCGAAGAAGTTCGACAGCTCCTGCACGTCCTGGAGCTCCATGAACCCCAGCGGGTTCGCCGTCCCGTACACCGGCTCCAGCCCCAGCTGCTCCAGCCGCCGGTCGGCGACGTGCTCCAGGTAAGCCCGCATGTCCGCCACCGGCAACCCCGACACCCCGGCGCCGAGCAGGTCCTCGGCGAACTGCGTCTCGCACTCCACGGCCTCGGCCAGCATGGCGCGCACCTGCTGCGCCATCTCGTCGTCGAACAGGTCCGGCTCCTCGGCGCGGACCGTCTCCACCACGTCGAAGGCGAAGGCCATGTGCATCGACTCGTCGCGGAACACCCAGTTGGTGCCCGACGCCAAGCCGTGCAGCAGGCCGCGCGAGCGCAGGAAGTACACGTACGCGAAGGCGCCGTAGAAGAACAGCCCCTCGATGCACGCCGCGAAGCAGATCAGGTTCAGCAGGAAGGCCCGGCGGTCGTCGCGGGTCTCCAACCGCCTCAGATCGCCCAGCGAGTCGATCCACCGGAAGCAGAACTCTGCTTTACGGCGGATCGAGGGGATGTTCTCCACCGCCGCGAACGCCTCCGTGCGCTCGTCCTCGTCCGGCACATAGGTGTCGAGCAGGTTCAGGTAGAACTGGACGTGCACGGCCTCCTCGAACAGCTGCCGCGACAGGTACAGCCGGCCCTCGGGGCTGTTGACGTGCTGGTACAGGTTCAGCACCAGGTTGTTCGCGACGATCGTGTCGCCGGTGGCGAAGAACGCGACCAGGCGGGAGACCAGGTGGCGCTCGGCCACCGAGAGCTTGTCGAGGTCGGTCAGGTCGCTGTGCAGGTCCACCTCCTCCACGGTCCAGGTGTTCTTGATCGCGTCGCGGTAGCGGTCGAAGAAGTGCGGGTAGCGCATCGGGCGCAGGGTCAGGTCGAGACCCGGGTCGAGCAGCATGAGAGGGATTTCCTTTACTGGCAGGCTTCGCAGGCTTCGGGGTTCTCCAGCGAGCAGGCGATCGCGTCGTCGTCGGCGATCACCGGCAGCTCGGCGGGGGCGGCCGTGGCGGCCGTCGTGGCGACCGTCGCCTGCTGGATCCGCGTCGCGGGCCGCGAGCGCAGGTAGTACGTGGACTTCAGCCCGGCCTTCCAGGCGTACATGTACATCGACGACAGCTTCCCGATCGTCGGCGCTGCCAGGAACAGGTTCAGCGACTGCGACTGGTCGATGAACGGCCCGCGGGCCGCCGCCAGGTCGATCAGCGCCTTCTGCGGCAGCTCCCACGCCGTCCGATACAGGGCCCTGATCTCCGCCGGCAGCGCCTCGACGCCCTGCACCGAGCCCTCAGCGCGCTTGATCGCCTCGCGCACCGCCGGGGTCCACAGCCCCAGCGCCTTCAGCTCGCCGACCAGCGCCGTGTTGATCTGCAGGAACTCCCCGGACAGCGTCTCGCGCTTGAACAGGTTCGACACCTGCGGCTCGATGCACTCGTAGCAGCCGGCGATGGAGGCGATGGTCGCGGTCGGGGCGATCGCCACCAGCAGCGAGTTGCGCAGGCCGGTGGCCGCGATCCGGCCGCGTACCGTGCTCCAGCGCGCGGCCAGTTCCGGCGCGGTGGCGACGTTCCACAGGTCCGGCTGCAGGTCGCCGCGCGCCGCGCGGGTGTCCGCGAATGCCGGGTGAGCGCCGAACTCCTCCGCCAGCCCGGCCGAGGTCTCCAGCGCGGTCAGGTAGATCTCCTCCGAGATCCGGGTCGACAGCTCCCGCGCCCGCGCGTCGTCGAAGGGCAGCCGCAGCGCGAAGAACACGTCCTGCAGCCCCATCAGGCCCAGCCCGACCGGGCGCCAGCGCGGGTTCGACGCCGCGGTCTGCTCGCTCGGGTAGTAGTTGATGTCGATGACGCGGTCCAGGAAGACCACGGCGGTGCGGACCGTGGCGCGCAGCCGGTCCCAGTCCACGGCGTCGCGGGACGGCGTCAGGTGCGCGGCCAGGTTGATCGAGCCCAGGTTGCAGACCGCGGTCTCGGCGTCGGAGGAGACCTCGATGATCTCAGTGCACAGATTCGACAGGTGAACGGTGTTACCGGGAGCGCTGGTCTGGTTGCACAGCTTGTTGGACGCGTCCTTGAACGTCATCCAGCCGTTGCCGGTCTGCGCCAGCGTGCGCATCATCTTGCCGTACAGCTCACGCGCCGAGACCTGCCGGACGTAACGGCCCTCGGCCTCGGCCGCGCGATAAGCCGCGTCGAACTCCGCACCCCACAGGTCCGGCAGCTCCGGCACCTGGTCGGGGTCCATCAGCGACCAGAGGCCGTCGGCCTCGACGCGCCGCATGAACTCGTCCGGGATCCAGTTGGCCAGGTTCAGGTTGTGCGTGCGGCGCGCGTCCTCGCCGGTGTTGTCCCGCAGCTGGAGGAACTCCTCGACGTCCGGGTGCCACGGCTCCAGGTACACGCACGCCGCGCCTTTGCGCCGGCCGCCCTGGTTGACCGCGGCGACCGAGGAGTCGAGCGTGCGCAGGAACGGGACGATGCCGTTGGAGCGGCCGTTGGTGCTGCGGATCAGGGCGCCGCGCCCGCGGACCCGGGAGAAGCCGATGCCGATGCCGCCGGCGAACTTCGACAGGCGCGCGACCTGGTGGTAGCGGTCGTAGATGGAGTCCAGCTCGTCGCGCGGGGAGTCCACCAGGTAGCAGGACGACATCTGGGTGTGCCGGGTGCCGGAGTTGAACAGCGTCGGCGAGCTGGGCAGGTAGGCCAGCGAGGACATCAGGCGGTAGAAGCCGACGGCCTCCTGCGGGTCCTGCGACAGCCCGACGGCGACGCGCAGCAGGAAGTGCTGCGGGGTCTCGATCACGCGGCGGGTCACCGGGTGCCGCAGCAGGTAGCGGTCGTAGACGGTGCGCAGGCCGAAGTACTCGAAGCGGAGGTCGCCCTCGGGGTCGATCGCGGCGTCGAACTGCCCGGCGGCCGAGTCGACCAGGGCCTGCGTCACGTCGCCGATCAGGCCCTCCCGATGCCCGACGGCGATGGACGCGCTGAAGGTGGTCGCGCCCTGGCCGGCGGCCTCGCGGGCGATGACCCCGGACAGCAGGCGGGCGGCGAGCTTCGAGTACTGCGGCTCCTCGCCGATGAGCTCGGCCGCGCTCTGGACGGCGAGGTCGGCGACCTGGTCGGCGGTGGCGTTCGGCGGCAGCCCGGCGAAGGTCTTGCGGGCCACGCGGGCCGGGTCGACGTCGGGCAGGTCCGCGGACTTGTCTGCGAGCTCTGCTTCGATCTCCGCTTCGAGCTGAGCTGCTGTCGTCGCTGTCGTGGTCACCGTCGGCAGCGCCTGCGCCCCCGCGCGCCTCGCTGCCTCTGTGGTCTCGACATGTGTGAGCGTGACCGTCACAACCTTCTCCTCGCCAGTCGTAGGTCCGAGGTCCGGACCGTTGGCGAGCAGACACCGGAGGCACGCGAAAGCCGCGACGCGCTCCGCCGTCAGCCGTCCCACGCGGCCTCGGACCAGCCGTACCCCACGTCCGGGCACGGCACGGCTGGCAGGTCTTCGGACTCGTGGGCGCTCGCGGGCCCGGGGAGGACCGCGCGAACCTACTGGCCGTCACTTCCCAGGCCGGCGCCTTCCGGCGCCACTCGGCCCAGTGTGTACGACGGCTGTCGTTCCCACTCACCGCTGCGGGGCAGTCCCGGTCTCGCACCGGGTTCCCTCTTGCCTCGACCGCCGCCCTTGTGCGGGGCGGTGGTCGAACCAGCTGCGTCGGACACCATATCTTGTGGCGGCGCTCAAATTCCAATCAACATGCTGTATGTCAGGGGACTACTGGAAGGTGGCGTGCGTCGGCCGCAGGTAGATCCGTACGCGGGTCGGCGCGTCGCCGACGGGACCGTCCATCGGCAGCGCGTAGCGGTCGGCCAGGACGGCGAAGAAGTCACCCTCCGGGTCCGGCTCGATGCGGTCCACGGTCCCGCGCAGCTCCAGGTAACGGTACGGGGCGTCGGGGTCGTTGATGGAGACCGCGGCGTGCGGGCGCTCGCTGAGCTCCTTGTACTTCGCGCGCTTGGTCGAGGTGGTGAAGGACAGGAACTCGCCGTCCCACAGGAACCACATCGGGTTCACGTGCGGGGTGCCGTCGGCGCGGACGGTCGCCAGGTGGCAGAAGACGGGGCGGTCGAGCAGATCGGCGTGTGATGCGGGGATGACGGACATGGGTCTACTCCAGTCGGAGACGGGATTGCGGACAAGGGGAGATGTCGACTGGCAGCGATCAGGAAACGTGATCGTCGGAAGCGGCGGCGATGCCGGCCCGCATGACCGACCACCACTCGGCGACTCGGTCGGCGACGTCGGCGTGGCCGGACAGGATGCCCGAGACGTGCTGAACTCCCTGGAAGCCGGCGACCGAGGCCCGGGCCAGTGTGCCGGGATCGGCTCCGGGCCGGAGCTCGCCGCGTTCGGCGGCGCTGCGGAACAGGTCGGTGGAGGTGGCGATCCAGTCCACGAACGGCATGTGGACCGGCTCGGAGATCTGTGCGCGCTCGGCTTGCAGGCGGACTGTCGCGCGGACGATCGGGTCCTCGCGGATCTGCGCCGCGATGCGGGCGAAGACCTCGCCGAGGAGGTCGAGTACCCGGTCGTGCGCCGGCGTCGCTTCGGCGACCAGCGAGGGCCACTGCTCGTAGCATTCCTCGACGATGGCCGCCGCGACGGCGGCCTTCGCCGGGAAGTGGAAGGCGAGTGCGCCTTTGGTGACGCCGGCGCGGGCCGCGATCTCGCTGGTGGTGGCCGCTGCGTAGCCGACCTCTGCGAAGCACTCGGACGCGGCCAGCAGGATCGCGCGGCGGGTGCGGCGCGCGCGCTCCTGCGTGGGCTCGCTCGGGGTCCGGGGCTCGGCCGAGCCCCGGGAGCCGGCCGAGCCTCGCGAGTCGACGCGGGAGTCGGCCGAGCCTCGCGAGCCGGCTGGCGGCGGCGTCACGCGGTCAGCCCCGGACCGCGACGACGGTCTTGCCGGGGCTGCGGTTCTCGGCCTGCGCGATGTGCGCCTCGGCGGCCTCGCTCCAACCGATGACGCGCGGCGCCGGGATGGCCAGCCCCTCGGCGGTGAGGGCGAAGACCGCGGCGATGAGGTCGCCGACCGCGGCGGCGTCGCCCCGGGCCCGGTTGATGATGCTGAAGCCGGAGGTCGTCCAGTTGTTGCGGCGCAGGTCCGCCAGGGTCGGGGCGGCGGGGTCCGGCTGGCCGGCGGCGGCGCCGTAGCTGACCAGGCGGCCGCCGGGGGCGAGCAGCGCGGGCATCGCGGCGGACACGTCGCCGCCGATGGATTCCAGGACCACGTCGAACAGCGAGTCGTCGGCGGCTTTGCGCGCGTTCGCGGCGAACTCGGCGTCGCGGATCGCGGGGCGGTAAGCGGCCGCGAGGGTGGCGGCGGAGCGTGCGCTCGTGCCGCCGACCAGCGCCGTGGGGTGGCGCAGGGCCAGGACCGCGGCGAGTGCGTCGCCGACGCCGCCGCCGGCTCCGGTGACCAGGACGCGGTCGGCGGCGGCGACGTGAGCGGCGCAGGCCAGGCCGACGGCGGTGGCCCAGGTGAGGGGGACCGTCGTGGCGGCTTCGAGGGCGAGGCCGTCGGGAACGCGCGCGGCCAGGCCGGCCTCGGCGACGACGGTTTCGGCCAGGCCGCCGCCGTCGACGGTGAACGCCACGACGGTGTCGCCGACGGCGAAGCCGCTCACGCCCTCCCCGAGCGCGGTCACCTCGCCGCCGACTTCCATGCCCGGCACGAAGGGCCAAGCGCTGGCGTAGCCGGGCGCTCCGCGCCGGGCCAAGACGTCGACGAAGTTCAGGCCGGCGAAGCGGACCGCGATCGCGAGCTGTCCGGGCGCCGGGGTCGGCGCGGGGATGTCGACCTCTGCGACGTTCTCCGGACCGCCTGGTGCGCTGAACTCGATGGCTTTCATGATGGGTTCCCCTCCCAGGATGGTGCTGCGGCGGGTGCCGTGGGAGAAAAATACCGGCTGGCCGGTTTCTTGTCGACCGGACCGACGGGGACCAGCCGTTCGACGGGGACCAGCCGGTCGATCGGGCATCAGCCGAACGCCGCCGCGTTCCGCACCGCCCAAGCGCTGAACGGCGCCGCCGGCCGGCCCAGGATCCGCTCGACGTCCGGGCTCACGGCCCGCTCCTCGGCCGTGGGCTCGCCGAGGATCGCCAGCGTGCCCTCGACCACCTCCGGCGCCATGATCTGCGCCATCTGCGCCCGCGCCTCCTCGCGCGTCATCTCGACGAACCGCACCGGCGCCCCGATCGCCTCCGCGATGGCCGCGGCCCGCTCGCGCGGCGTGGTCGGTGCCGGGCCGGTCAGCACGTAGGTCGCGCCGTCGTGGCCGTCCTCGGTGAGCACCGCCGCGGCGACCGCGGCCACGTCGTCCGGGTCCACGAACGGCAGCCCGACCTCGGCGAACGGTGCCGGCGCGATGCCCTGCGCGCGGATCGGCTCGACCCAGGCGAACGCGTTGGAGTCCAGGCCGCCCGATCGCAGGATCGTGTATTCGAGCCCGGAGTCGGCGACGGCCTGCTCGAAGTCGGCCGCGTGGGCGTAGGCGCCGCCGGGCCGGGTGCCGACGCCCTGCGAGGACACCAGCACCACCCTGGTGACGCCGGCAGCCTTGGCCCGGGCCAGCACGCCGGCCGGGTCGTCGCCCGCGACCAGCAGGAACAGCGCCTTCGCGCCCTGCAACGCGGGCTCCAGGCCGGCCGGTTCGGCGAGGTCTGCGGCGACCGCGCGGACGCCGGCCGGGACGTCGGATTCCTGGACGTGCCGCGCCACGGCAGTCACCGCGTGCCCGGCGGCCGACAGCCTGCGCACCAGAGTCCGGCCGACGTTCCCGGTGGCACCTGTCACGACGATCATGATTCTCCCCAATCCGAATTCAGAGCAAGAAACACCAGCTGGAGCTGTGAGTTAGTCGGCTAACTGAGTTGAACGCTAGCCGACGGCGGCCCCGGTTGTCTATCCTCAGTTAGGTGACTGACTCAGAAGCCGGGAAGGCCAAATCCCGGGGCGGCAAGCGCGAGCGGCTGGCGTCCGCCGCCGCCGAGGTGTTCCACCACCAGGGCGTCGAGCGCACCACGCTCAACGACATCGCGCAGGCGGCCGACGTCCCGCTGGGCAACGTCTACTACTACTTCAAGACCAAGGACCAGCTGGTCGAGGCCGCCCTCGGCGCGCACCGGGACCGGCTTGCCGACATCACCGGGCAGCTCGACCAACTGCCCGATCCGGCCGCGCGGCTCAAGGCCCTGATCGCCGGGTGGGTCGAGCAGCGCGACGTCGCGGCCCGCTACGGCTGCCCCTTCGGGACCCTGGCCACCGAGCTCGACAAGCGCGAGGACGGCCTGGACCAGACGGCCGCCGGAGTGCTGCGCGCGCTGATCGACTGGACCGAGGAGCAGTTCCGCCAGCTCGGCCGTGCCGACGCGCACGATCTCGCCCTCGAACTCGTCGCGGCCTACCAGGGCATGTCGGTGCTGGCCAACGCGCTGCGCGATCCGGAGGTGATGACCGCGCGCGGCGGTCGTCTCGCGGATTGGATCGACACCCTCGCCTGATCGGGTCCCGTCGCGGGAAGATCGGATGTTCACATCGGCAAGCGCACCGGAGGGCGAGACCCGTGTTCTTCAAGGACGGCCAGCACATCCTTCTCATCGGCGACAGCATCACTGACTGCGGACGCCGCGAAGAGAACGCCCCCTACGGCAACGGGTACGTCAGCCTGCTGCGGGCGTTCACCACCGCCCGGCACCCCGAGGCACGCCTGACCTGGACCAACCGCGGCATAAGCGGCAACACCGTGCGGCACCTGGCCCAGCGCTGGGAGGCCGACGCGCTGGCCCCGCGCCCGGACTGGCTGTCGGTGATGATCGGCATCAACGACGTCTGGCGCGCCTTCGACGGCCACCCGGAGAACGCCGTCCCGCTCCCGGAGCACGTCGAGACCCTGCGCACGCTGCTGCGCCGCGCGGTGGAGGAGACCGGCTGCCGCCTGATCCTGGCCGACCCGTACATCATCGAGCCGGACCTCACCGAGCCGCAGCGCGCGGCCAGCGACACGTTCGTGACCGCGGTCGCGGGCCTGGCCGAGGAGTTCGACGCGGTGCACATCCCGACGCAGCGGGTGTTCGACGGCGCGCTGGTGACCACGGCGTCGACGGACTGGGCCGGCGACCGCATCCACCCGAACCTGGCCGGGCACGCGCTGATCGCCGACGCGTTCATGAAGGAGCTGGAGATCTGACGACGCGCGGGTAAATCACCGCCGATGGGGCGCAACCGGGATGAAATGGTCCGCGTGACGAATGCGAACCTTGATGATCCCGGTGTATCGCGGCGCCGGCTGTTGACGTCCGTCGGCGCCGCTGCGGTGGTGAGTATCGCGGGCGTCAGGCCGGCACATGCGAATTCAGTGCCCGCGCCCCGGCCGGCCCTGGACGTCCCGGCGCTACCGGTCGCATCCGGCTTGGACTACGCCTGGACTCCGCACCCCTCGATCGGCGCGATGACCGCCGCCGGCTACAAGTTCGCCGTCCGGTACCTCAGCCACAGCCCGGCGAAGAACCTCACGCAGGACGAGGCCGAGACGTTGACCGCGGCTGGGATCGCAGTGGTCTGCAACTGGGAGGCCGCGCTCGACGGGCCGCGCAAGGGCTTCGGCCAGGGCGCCATGGACGCCAGCGAGGCGGCGCGGCTGGCGGCGGCGTGCGGGATGCCGGGGGACCGGCCGATCTACTTCAGCGTGGACTGGGACGTGCAGTCCTCTGATATGGAGGCGGTCAACGCGTACTTCGACGGCGTCGCCTCGGTCATCGGGGTCGCCCGCACCGGCGCCTACTCCAGCTACGACGCGCTCGGCTGGCTGCTGGCGTCCGGTCGCATCCGGTGGGCCTGGCAGTCGTGTTCGGCCGCGTTCTCCAACGGCCGCAACCGCTCGCCGTACCCCGGCATCCAGCTGTGGCAGAACCGGACGCCGTTCACGTTCGACGGCGCCGACGTGGACGGTGACCTGGCGCTGACGCCGGACTTCGGGCAGTGGGGCGCCAGCGGGTTCCCGTATCCGCTGGGGAGCGGCGGCCGGATGGCCGGGGGCGTGCACAGCGATGGCCGGATCGAGCTGTTCGCGGTGACGCCGTCGGGCGGGATCGCGAACCGTTTCGAGACGGCGCCGAATGCCTCGTGGTCCGGCTGGGGCGACTTCAGCCCGGCCAAGGGGTTCGGGTTCGCCGCTCGTACGAACTCGGTGGCGACCGGACGGCACGCCGACGGCCGGTTGGAGGTCTTCGCCGTGATGAGCGACGGCTCCGTCCAGAATCGGTTCGAGACCACGGCGAACGGCGCGTGGTCGGGCTGGAACGCGTTCGCGCCGTCCGGGACGATGAAGTCATTGACTGTCGGGGCGCATGCCGACGGTCGGATCGAGCTGTTCGGGGTGACACCGCGCGGCGGGATCGCGAGCCGTTTCGAGGCGACGCCGAACGGCGCGTGGTCCGGCTGGAACGCGTTCGGGCCGCAGGGCGGCGTCACGGACGCGGTGACAGTGGCCGGCCATGCCGACGGACGCCTGGAGGTGTTCGCGGCGATGAGCGACGGCTCGATGCGGAACAGGTTCGAGACGGCGGTGAACGGTTCGTGGTCCGACCGGACCGTCTACGGCCCGACCGGCGGCGTGAACGGCTACGGCGCTCCCGGCGCGGTGACGGCCGGGGTGCATCAGGACGGACGCGTGGAGGTCTTCGCGGTCACGCCGACCGGCGGGATCCGGAACCGGTTCGAGACCGCGCCCGGCGCCGCTTGGTCGGGGTGGGGCGACGGCTTCGGTCCTGACGGCCTCGGACCCGGCGGTGCGGTCACCGCCGCCTCGGTGAGTCGCCATGCCGACGGCCGGTTGGAGATCTTCGCGGTGCTGGCCGACGGTTCGGTCCGGAGCCGGGTCGAGACCGTGGCGAACGGGGCGTGGTCGGAGTGGAGCGAGTTCGCTGGGGTCGGGACGGTGAAGGTCTGAGCTGGCTGGACTCCGCGCGTCACATCGTCGCGAGGTCGAACACCAGCGCCGCGGCGATCGCGATTCCGTAGGCGGAGGCGGCCAGCTTCACCGTCCGCGTCCGCTTCTGCTCCGGCCAGGAGGTCAGCGTCAGGGCCCAGGCCAGCGTGGGGAGGACCAGGACGCCGTGCAGGCTGATGCCGTGCACCAGCTTGAGGAAGCCGAGGTCGTGGTAGGCCTGCAGCTGGTGGCCGGTCTTGGCCTCCGAGGTGCCGCGGGCGATCATCGCCGCGCCGGAGAGCAGGCCGATCAGCAGAGTCGCGAAGCCGGCGCGCAGGGCCAGGCGCATCGACGGGGCCTGGCTCGGATCGCCGCGGAACGCTGCGACGGCCAGGCGTCCGAGCACGAGGACCAGGATTCCGCCGCCGACGGCCAGGGTCATCGAGACGCCGGTGTTGAAGGAGCCTTGCATGTCGATGTGCGAGGGGACGTGGCGCCAGGCCTGGAGCGTGATGCCGCCGACCTCGACGAAGCAGTCGGCGGCGAAGATGCCGAGGGCCAGCGCGCGGGTGCGTTCGGAGAGCTTGAGGTAGGAGGCGACCCAGGCGACAGCGATGAGGGTGAGACCGAAGGACAGGCCGAAGGTCGTCGGCTTGCGCCAGGAGACCGGGCCCTCCCACGGTCCGCCGCGCACGAAGAACAGGGCGAAGTGGAACACGCCGGAGGCGATCAGGACCAGGCCGAGGACGTAGCAGACGCGCTCGATCCGTCGGCCGCGGGTCCAGATCTCGCGGACCGCCGTCCACCAGGTCGGCGGGGCTGGGCTGAGCGGAGCGGCTGACGTCGCGGCGGTCACGATGACTCCCGGCGGGGTGGATGGCGGCTGTGACACCTTCATCCTCGGGACCGGGGGTGACGTTGCCATCCGGCGTGGAGAGACACCGGTACTACGCCCGGGGGAGTAGGGGAACGTGCCGGAATTGCGCGGAGTATGCGCCATATGTCATCTGCTGAGTCGACGTCCACTGAGCCAACGGGCTGATGTTCGGCCCCGGTTCGGCGCCGCGCGCGTGGCGAATCGCCGGAATACCTCGTCGCTTCGCAATGATTTCCGCGAATGGTCCCATTGTTGGCGAAAGGTATGAATTCCCCATGCGTCTCCGAATCGGGCTGCGTGCGTGCGGCATGACCGCCGCGCTGATCGGCACCACGCTGGGCGTCGTCTCGCCCTCGCAGGCCTGCAACATGACCCCCCAGGCGGAGGCGTACGTCGTCTCCGCGCAGGCGCTCGGCGGCCTGGTCAACGTGCCGCCGACGCCGGACTCGAAGTTCCCGCCCGGCGGCACCAAGACGCTGCCGACCCTGAACCTCGGGCCGATCAACGTCGACGCCCTGCTCACCGCGACCACCGCCGGCGACCCCAAGGCCGGCACCGCCTCGTCGTCGGCGACCGCGGCGCACCTGATCCTGACCATCCCGCTCGTCGGCGCGCTCGACATCACCGGGATCAAGGCCACCTGCACCGCCCCGGCCACCCCGGGCACTGCCACCGGCACCTCGACCATCGCCACGGCGGTCTTCACCCCGGTCGCGCCGCCGGCGCCGCTCCCCCCGCTGCCGCCGGTGACGATCACCATCCCGACCGGCGTGAACCAGACCGTCGCCGTGCCGGCCCTGGGCAGCATCGTGTTCAACAAGCAGACCACGGACAACGACGGCAACCTGACCGTCGAGGCCGCGGACATCACGCTGGTCGGCGGCCAGGAGGTCGTCCTCGGCTACGCGGAGTGCGGCGGCGCGGCGCCGAGCACGAGCAGCCCGCAGCACCACATGCACTGAAGCGGGCACTCCGGGTCTGAGGTACTCAGGCCCTGAGGGCTTCAGCGGCGGGTCCCGACTCAGGCCACTGGGTCGGGACCTGTTGTTTTTGCCGGTTTGCGAGGGCTCATCGGGGCGGACCGGCGCTCACTGGCCGACGGCGTTGGCGTTGGCGGCGATGACGGCGGCGATGACGGCGATGGCGCCGGCGAGGAGGTCGCGGGGGAGCCGGTGGTGGGGATATTGCCGTTACTACTGCTTAGCCCACTTCTCGTTCGGCCCACCGTTGCACGGCCACGCCGTCACGTTCGCCCCCGCGTGGATCGGCACCGGCCCGGCGGCGTCCAGGCACAGCGTGGTGTTCGCCACCGGCGAGACCGTGCCGTTGGCGTTCCAGACCCAGTCCTGGTTCGGGCCGCCGTGGCAGGTCCAGGCGGAGACCTGGGCGCCGTTCAGGACCTTGCCGGTCGGGGCGGCCGCGTCCAGGCAGAGGTTCGCGACGGCCATGGAGTGGATCGTGCCGTCCGGCTGGATCTGCCACGCCTGGTTCGGGCTGCCTTGGCAGGTCGCGGCGGTGACCTTCGCGCCGGAGTGGACGCCGCCGGCGTCGGAGGCCGCGTCCAGGCACAGTGTCATCGAGACCAGGGTGGTCGAGTTCGCGGCCGTCGTGGTGGAGGGCGGGGTCGGGGTGCCGGCGGTCGTGGTCGGGGCCGAGGTGGCCGCGGCCGGAGTGGTCGGCACCGACGTCGAGCCGGCCGCCGCGCCGGGGACGGTCGAGACGCTGTTGTCCGTCCGGTGCCACGGCTTGGCCACGCCTAGCGCGATCCCGCCGATGAGCACCACCGCCGTGACGACGCCGCCGATCACGAGCGGCTTGCGCCGCGTCGGAGGATGGGCCTCGTACGCCGGATAGCCGGAAGCCAACGGTCTGGCAGGGCCGAGCGGCGGACCGGCAGGTCCGGCAGGTCCGGCAGGCTCAGTCGGCACCGGCGGTAGCAGCGAAGTGTCATCCGAAGTTTTGCTGTCCCGGCCGACCCCGGCCGGCCCGGCCCCCGCCTGCACCTTCGGCAGCGTGCTCGTCTCGGTGGCGTCCGCCGCAGCCGCCGCAGCAGCATCCGCGGCTGCCGCCGAAGCCGCAGCAGCCTCCGCACTCGCCTTCAAAACCCCCAGCGCCCCCGCGGCATCGACCCGCCGCGCCGGATCCGGCTCCGTCAGCGCCTCGATCAGCGGCCCGAGTGCCCCCGCGTTCCGCATCGCCGGGAGCGCCTCGGCCGGGTGCGGGGCGTAGCCCTCCACCGCCTCGAACAGCGCCATGCCCAGCGCGAAGACGTCGTTCGCCGGCGTGGCCCCCGGGGCGACGCGGTCGCCGACCAGCAGCGCGGTGCCGTCGTCGGTCAGCAGGATGGTGTACGGGTTGATGTAGCCGTGCACCGCACCGGCCGCCAGCGACGTCAGGATCGCGTGCGCGATCAGCGCCACCCGGCTCGGGTCCAGCGGGATCACCGCCTGCTGCGCGATGCCGGTGCCCGGATCGTGCAGCACGTCGTGCAGCGAACGTCCGCGGACCTGGCGTCCGCCGCCCTGATGACCGGGCTGGGACCCGCTCGCGTCCATAGAAGCTCGACACCCCCGCTATATTGCTGTGAGGGAACAGAATACTGACCCCCGCCACGCTCGTTACGCCGCCCGGGTGATCCCCATCCGGCCCTGTCAACCTGCGTCTCCGCCCCGATCCCGCGATGATCGCCTCTGAGTGAGCGATCGATCATCGGGAGCGACGTTGGTGGGCAGTCCGGACGGCGGCAGCACGGGGACCGGCAGTGGGACCGATTACGCGGCACCCCGAGAAGACGACTACGAAGACCCGCCCCCCACACGCCGCGACCGTCTCAAAGCCTGGGGCCCCCTCCTGGTCCCGCTGGTCGTGTTCGGCGGCATCGCGGTGTTCGTCTTCGCGAGCATCGCCGGGATGATGAAGACGAAACACGCCCCCGACTACTCCGCCGCCAGCTGCGCCCCCAACGACCCGCACAAGGTCCTGGTCGAGGTGAACACCGGAGCGACCGGCAAAGCCATTGGCGACGCCCTGTTCAACGCCGGCGTCGTCCGCAGCACCCAGGCCTTCATCGACGCCGCCGGCCACAACCAGGCCTCGCGCGACATCAGCACCGGCACCTACCGCGTCTGCCCCAAGATCAGCGCCGCGACCGCCATCACCGAACTGCTGAACTCCGCCAACCTCTCCCCGGACTCCCTCGTCGAGGTCCGCCCCGGCGACTACAGCTGGGAGACGCTGAAGACGCTGGTCAAGAAGCGCGACTGGGACAAGGACGACCTCCAGCAGCTCGTCGACACCAACCAGATCGGCCTGCCGCCCTGGTCGAAGAGCGCTGACGACCACTGGACGGTCGAAGGCATGCTGGAGCCCGGCCGCTACACCCTCACCAGCTCCGACACGCCGCAGGGCGTGCTGACCTCCATGGTCAAGGCGCGGGTCGACGAGCTCACCAAGCTCGGCCTGACCTCGAAGGCCTCGACGCTCCACTGCGCCCCGGCCCGCCAGTGCACGCCCGAAGAGGCCCTGACCATCGCCTCCCTCGCCGAGGCCGAGGTCACCAAGGCCGACCCGGACGGCCGCGAGGTCTCCGAGGCGGTCCAGAACCGGCTCAGCCGCGGCGACTTCCTCGGCGTGGACGCGACCACGAAGTACTGGCTGAGCCTGCAGGCCGGCAAGCGGATCGGCGTCACGGCCCGCGAGGTCTCCGACCCGACCGACCCCTACGCCACCGGCGGTCACAAGGGCCTGCCGCCGACCCCGGTCAGCATCCCCTCCAATCAGATGATCGCAGCGGTCCTCACCCCGGCGACGGAGCGTTGGTACTACTGGTGCGCCAGCGGGGCCGGTACGAAGTTCTTCAAGGAATCCGAGAAGACCCAGTTCGAGCAGACCTGCCTGTCCCACTGAACGAGACGAGATCGAGGTGAGATGACGATGCCGATGGAGGAGACCGACCAGGCGCAGGCGATCGCCGCCGGCTACACCTTCGACACCCCGACCCTGGACCTCGGCGCCCTGATGGCCGACGGCACCCCGGACCCGGACGTCCAGATCCGCATCCCGCTGGCCATGCTCACCCGGCACGGCCTGGTCGCCGGGGCCACCGGCACCGGCAAGACCAAGACCCTCCAGGGCCTGGCCGAGCAGCTGTCGGCGGCGGGCGTCCCGGTGTTCCTGGCCGACATGAAGGGCGACCTGTCCGGCATGGCCGCGCCCGGCGAGGGCGGCGAGAAGCTGACCGCCCGGACCAAGGCCCTGGGCCAGCAGTGGTCTGCGAAGGCCTTCCCCTGCGAGTTCTACGCGCTCGGCGGCGAGGGCACCGGCATCCCGGTCCGCGCGACCGTCTCGGCGTTCGGGCCGACGATGCTGGCCAAGGTGCTCGGTCTGAACAGCACCCAGGAGTCGTCCCTCGGCCTGGTCTTCCACTTCGCCGACACCAAGGGCTGGCTGCTGCTGGACCTGAAGGACCTGCGCAGCGTCCTGCTCTACCTGACCGGCGACGAGGGGAAGGCGGAGCTGAAGGCGATCGGCGGGCTGTCGCCGCAGACCGCCGGTGTGATCCTGCGCGAGCTGACGGCGTTCCAGGCCAAGGGCGCCGAGCCCTTCTTCGGCGAGACCGAGTTCGACGCCCTCGACCTCATCCGGACCACGCCTGACGGCCGCGGCGTGGTGTCGCTGCTGGAGCTGCCCGGTGTGGCCAGCCGTCCGGAGCTGTTCTCCACGTTCCTCATGTGGCTGGTCGCCGAGCTCTTCGAGCGGCTGCCGGAGGTCGGCGACGTGGACCGGCCCAAGCTCGTGTTCTTCTTCGACGAGGCGCACCTGCTGTTCAACGGCGCCTCCAAGCCCTTCGTCGCGGCGATCACGCAGGCCGTGCGGCTGATCCGCTCCAAGGGCGTCGGCATCTTCTTTGTCACGCAGACGCCGAAGGACGTGCCCGGCGACGTCCTGGCGCAGCT
The DNA here is from genome assembly GCF_041262085.1 of Catenulispora sp. GAS73. Taxonomy (NCBI): domain Bacteria; kingdom Bacillati; phylum Actinomycetota; class Actinomycetes; order Catenulisporales; family Catenulisporaceae; genus Catenulispora; species Catenulispora sp. GAS73. The sequence continues at coordinate 159,418 of NZ_JBGCCM010000020.1, read as the reverse complement.
CGGCAACCGGGTCCAGCACGCGCTGCGCGCCTACACCCCCGACGACGCGAAGGCGCTGAAGGCGACGGTGTCGACGTTTCCGAAGTCGCCGTACGACCTCGCCGAGGTGCTGCAGAACCTCGGCATCGGCGAGGCGGTGGTGACCGTGCTGTCGGAGAACGGCGCGCCGACGCCGGTGGCCTGGACCCGGCTGCGGGCCCCGGAGTCGCTGATGGCGGCTGCGGACCCGGCGGTCGTGCAGGCGATCGTCGACGCCTCGCCGATGCTGGCGAAGTACGGTCCGGCGATCGACCGGGAGTCGGCGTACGAGATCCTCGCCGCGCACGAGCTGGAGGCGCAGCTGGCGGCCGAGGACCAGCGCCGCGATGCTGATGCGGCGCAGGCCGAGCGCGAGGCCTCGCGGAGCCGTACGAGTACTACGGCCAAGGCGCCGCCGAACCTCATCGACCAGTACCTGGGGTCGGGGACCGTCAAGCAGGCCGTGAACACTGCGGTGCGCGAGCTCACCCGAAGTATTTTCGGAACGCGCAAACGGGGGTAACGGAGCAACACAGCCCCGGCGTTTGTGTGGGACGCCGGGGCCCTGAAGTCCTCAACTGACAGCGCTGGTCAGAACCTTGCCCTTGCCGTTGTCCGGCTCGGTCACCCGCTGCGTGCCCCGCTCAAGCGCGGCCGACCAGATCGCCAGGAGCAGCGCCGATCCCGCGAGCACCGCCCCGACCCAGTTCGGCGCGGTGTAGCCGAAGCCGGCGGAGATGACGACGCCGCCGAGCCACGCCGACAGCGCGTTGCCCAGGTTGAAGGCGCCGATGTTGACGGCCGAGGCCAGCGTCGGCGCGCCGTGCGCCTGGTCCAGGACCCGCTTCTGCAGCGGCGGGACGGTCGCGAAGCCCAGTGCCCCGATGAGCAGGACGGTGACCGCGGCCAGGCCCTTGTTATGCGCGGTGACGGTGAACAGCGCCAGGACCACGGCCAGCCCGCCGAGCGCGGTGAACAGCATCGGCATCAGCTTGCGGTCCGCGTACCGGCCGCCGATCAGGTTCCCGAGGAACATACCGACGCCGAAGAGCACCAGCAGCCAGGTGACGGCGCCGTCGGAGTAGCCGGCGACCTTGGTCATCATCGGCGCGATGTAGGTGATCGCGGCGAAGACGCCGCCGAAGCCCAGGACGGTCATCGCCATGGCCAGCACGACCTGCTTGTTGCGGAAGGCGGCCAGCTCGTGCCGCAGGTGCGTGCCCTCGGGGCGGGGCAGCGGCGGCACCAGCTTGGCGATGCCGAGCAGGCCGGCGACGCCGAGCGCGGCGACGACGGCGAACGTCACGCGCCAGCCGACGGCCTGCCCGACGAACGTGCCGAGCGGCACGCCGACGATGTTCGCGACGGTCAGTCCGGTGAACATCGCGGCTATCGCGCCGGCCTTCTTCTCCGGCGCGACCAGTTCGGCGGCGACGACGGAGCCGATGCCGAAGAAGGCGCCGTGCGCCAGCGCGGTGACGATGCGTCCGACCAGCATCAGCTCGAAGGACGGGGCCACGGCCGAGATCAGGTTGCCGAGCACGAACAGGCCCATGAGCAGCATGAGCATGGTCTTGCGGCCGAGCTTGGTGCCGAGCGCGGTCATCACCGGGGCGCCGGCGACGACGCCGAGCGCGTAGCCGGTGACCAGCAGGCCTGCCGAGGGGATCGAGACGCCGTAGTCGCCGGCGATCTCCGGGAGCAGGCCCATCGGGACGAATTCGGTGGTGCCGATGCCGAAGGCGCCGATGGCCAGGGCTAGGAGCGCGAGAGGCATGGGGTGGCCCTCCAGGCGGGTGAGCGGGTTGGGCGGTTGTTGGAGCGGCTTACGAGCTTCAACAATAATTGCAAACGCATGTACTTGCAAGCACAACGATTGCACGCGCGGTATATTGCTCTGTGAGACAGGAAGGAGCGGACAGCGATGACTGTCGCGACTGGAGACACGGGTACAGACACGGGCACGTGCCCCCCCGACGTCGCTGTGGTCGACGCCGTCATGACCGGCCCGGCCAAGGGCTGGTACGCGCTCTCGCTCCTGCAGGGCCGTATCGAGACGCACATCGAGCGTGCTTTGCAGGCGCGCCACGACTTGAGCGCCCGGGAGTACTCGCTGCTGGACGTGCTGAGCTACCAGCACGACGGCGAGGGCGGGCACCTGCGGATGACGCAGGTCGCGGAGGCGGTCGTGCTGAGCCAGAGCGCGACGACGCGCCTGGTGACGCGGCTCGAAGACCGGGGGCTGCTGGAGCGGTACCTGTGCCTGACCGACCGGCGCGGGATCTACACGAACGTGACGGCAGCCGGGTTGGCGTTGCTGGCCGAGGCTCGGCCGACGCATGACGTCGCGCTGCACGAGGCGTTGGACGCCGCGAGCGCGGATCCGCGGCTGGCGCCGCTGGTGGCGACGGTCGTGGAGCTGAACCGGTCGGGGAGCTGCTGAACCGGGGAGTTGCTGGGGTCTGCCGGCTGTTGAGGGCGGCGAGTTGCTAGGTATCCGGTCACTGCGGCTGAACGTGCCCTTTCGTGGGCTGCGGCACATTGACGATCAACTTAGGTTTGCCTAACCTAACCCCTGCCAGATCGTTCCGACCCAGGGGGTTCCTTGCTGTCCGCACCCGTCCTCGCCGCCGCCCCGGCGTACCTCGCCGCCCCGGCGCCCTCCACCCCGCTCGGCCCCTTCGAGGACAGCGCCGTCTCCTGGGCGAGTTGGGTGACCCTGATGTCCTTCGTCGGGCTGCTCGCTCTCGCCGTCGCGGTCGCCGCGCCGGCCCGCGCCCTCGACGACCGCGCCGCGCGCCTCGTTCGCGGCCGCCTGACCTGGGCCGCCGTCGTCGCCGGAGTCCTGGCGTTCCCGGCGGTCCTCACCGACCGGGCCCGCAGCGGCTCCGGCTACGACTACTCCGGCGCCTGGCACAAGCTCTTCGACGGCTCGACCGCCGGCCTGCTCGCCGGCTTCGAAGCCGTGCTGCCGCTCATCGCGGCCCTGATACTCCTGCCGGTGGTGCTCCGCCGGGGCCTCGCGTCGCGACTGATCACCAGCCTCCGGCTGACAGCCCTGCTCCTCGGCGTCGTCGCCCTCGCCGCGACCCGCATCCCGGCCAAGGCGCCCGCGCCGGCCGACCGGGCCCGCACCGCGTTCCAGACCTTCATGTGGATGCTGCACCTCGTCGGCGGCGCGGTGTGGGTCGGCGGCCTCATCGGCCTGGTCGTCCTCGCCGTCCGCAGCGCCCTGGACTCCGGCTTCTGGTCGGCGGCGATCCGCCGGTTCGCCGCCGCCGCGATGGGCTGCGTCGCCGCCATCACCCTGTCCGGCCTGTTCCTCTACTGGTCGCACGTCGACGGCCCGACCCAGCTGTTCACCACCATGTACGGCCGCGTCCTCGGCGTGAAGATCCTGCTGTTCGGGAGCCTGCTGGTCCTCGGCGCCGTCAACCAGTTCTGGCTGCATCCCCGCATCGACGCGCTGCGCGCCGCCGGCGACGACCGTCCGCTGCGCACCGTCCTGGCGCGCCGGTTCCCCGCCGTGGTCGGCGTCGAAGTGGCGCTGATCCTGGCCCTGCTGTTCGTCGCGCCGTTCCTGCACGGCTCGGCGCGCAACCAGGCGTACCAGGCCGATGTGGCCGAGCACACGACGAACCCGAAGGCCAAGCTGCCGAAGCTGCCGCAGAAGGAGGTCTCGGCCTCCACCTGGATCGAGGGCACCGCCGAGACGGCCGCGGTGCTGGTCGTGACGGTCGCGGGCTACCGCTTCTCCGGCCGGCTGGCCCGGCGGCGGGCCGATCGGGCCGGTCAGGCTGGCCAGGCCGGTCAGGCCAGCCTCGCGAACCAGAGTGCTCAGGGCGTTCAGCCCGGTCAACCCGGCGCCGCGACCACCTGACAGGATTCCCCGCGGAAACCGTGCAACCGAACCACCGCCCCGGGAGTGTCTTCCGGACCCGGCGTAAGGAAGCCGGGCTGATCGGAGCGAGGGGTGCTGTGGCCGAAGAGGCTGAGTCGATCGATTTCGCGGGGTTCTACACGGCGACGGCCACCCGCGTCGTGGGCTATCTGTACGTGGTCCTGGGCAGCGTCGCGGAGGCGGAGGACGCGGCGCAGGAGGCGTACACGCGCGCCTGGCTGCGCTGGAACAAGGTCCGGGGCTACGAGGACCCCGAGGCCTGGGTCCGCACGGTCGGGTTCCGCGTCGCGATGAGCTCGTGGCGCAAGACCCGGAACCGGCTGAGCGCGCACCGGACAAGCGGCGCCGGCGCCTCCGGCGCGCACGTCCCGGAGATGTCGCCGGACCGGCTGGTCGTGGTGGAGGCGCTGCGCCGCATCCCGGCCGAGCAGCGGCGCGCGCTCGTGCTGTTCCACCTGCTGGGCCTGACGATCGCCGAGATCGCCGAGGAGATCGGCGCGCCGGTCGGGACGGTCAAGGCGCGGCTGTCCCGCGGCCGCAAGGCGCTCGCGCCCTACGTGTCGGAGTTCGCCGACGACGAAGACGCCCCACCCGGTGCCGCGTCCTCCTCACCGCCGCCCTCGCTTCCTTCGTTTCCGTCCTCGGGAGACTCGGCTGCGCGCTTCGCGAAGAAGGGTATGGTTTCCGGTGCCTGAGAACTTCTCCTCCCTGCTCGAAGCCCTGAACAACGAAGGCCGCGAGCTCGCCAGGCCGGTCCCGGCCGGCGTGATCGAAGGCCTCGGCCGGGGTCGGCGCCGCCGGAACCGGTTCACCGCGGCCGGCTCGGCGCTCGCGGTCTGCGCGCTGGCGGCCGGCGTCGCGTTGAGCACCGGAGGGGCCAAGCATGCTCCGGCGCCGACCCGGCCGAATCCGACCCCGACCGCGCCGTCGGCGACGGCATCGGCTTCGGCGTCCCACGAGGCCGGCGGCAAGAAGAACCGCACCGGAACGAGCGCGCTCATGCTTGCCTCCGAGCCTCCGCAGCCGAACCTGTACCAGTGGCAGGTCACCGATACCCGGGACCGACCCATTTCCTTCATCGAGTTCCCGCTCTGCGACTTCGACATGACCGGGCCGAACGGAGCACCGCAGCAGCCGCCGAAGACCCTTTCGACGAGCCAGTCCCTGGCGGACTACAAGTCCACCACCGACGCCTCGACCGGGACCGAGGTGGTCTACCACTTCCCCTCGGCGGCGGCGGCCCAGCACGACTACGACCTGCTCAAGCCAAACCCGGCCACCTGCAAGGACGCCCATGTGGTCGCCACGCAGCCCAACGGCTTCGCCTGGGGGGACGGCGGCGACCAGGGGAACCTGCACCGGATGATCGTGCTGTCCGGAACGGACATCGCGTACTGGTTCTACCAGGGCGGCGGCAGCACCACGCCGTACGACACCTCCGACGACAAGGCCGCGTTGCAGCGCATGGCCGACCGGCTCGACGGCGGCACCCCGGTGCCGGACACGAACCCCATGCCGGCCGGCGTGCTCCCAGGTTCGGCGTGGCTGGACGCGAAGCAGATCCCGTTCGGCACCGCCGACAAGTCGCACGGCTGGTTCCAGATGAACGGCCAGCAGTCCAGCCCCGGCGCCGCGCCCGCCACGGATCTGTGCGCCTCGGCCGACCGCGGCCTCGTCAACGGAACCGACGCCACCGACGCTTCCCGCACCTACCACGGGACGCCGCCGACCACGCCGGTGTATCCGGGCTCGAACTACCTGTACTCAGGGGCGACCCAGGACATCTTCACGTTCCCGTCGGCAGCCCGGGCGCAGAGCGCGTTCGACCACGCCCACCAGGTGACCGGGAAGACCGGCTGCCAGTTCAAGGACTACTCCGGTTCCGACACCACGCGCACGATCACGGTCGGGGCCACCACCGCGTCCGGGTTCTCGCTGCTGCTCACCGACAAGCCGGGGCCGTCGTACGAGCACGTGTACATCGTGGTCAAGGGCGTGCATGTGAGCACGCTGATGGTTGACTTCGAGCAGGGCGACACCTCCACCGGCGGTGACGCCGCGATCCTCGCGGCCCTGGCGGCGCACCTGCCGTAGCCGGGAAGGTATCGTCGAGGGGTCGGCCCGGCGGGCCGACCCCTCGACGCTCGTGCGTCAGCTCAGGCAGCCGACGTGCGCCAGGGCCTGCCGCAGCAGCGTCCCCTGGCCGCCGTGCATGTCCTGCAGCACGCCGTCCGAACTCGCCTCCCGCGGCGTCAGCCACACCAGGTCGAGCGCGTCCTGCCGCGGCTGGCAGTCCCCGTTCACCGGCACCACGTACGCCAGCGCCACCGCGTGCTGGCGCGGGTCGTGGTACGGCGTGACGCCGGCCGTGGGGAAGTACTCGGCGACCGTGAACGGCTGGAGCGAGGCCGGGACGTTCGGCAGCGCGACCGGGCCGAGGTCCTTCTCCAGGTGCCGCAGCAGGGCGTCGCGCAGCCGCTCGTGGTGCAGCACGCGTCCGGAGACCAGGCTGCGGGTGATCTCGCCGTCCGGCGAGATGCGCAGGAGCAAGCCCACGCTGGTCACCTCGCCGGCCGCGTCCACGCGCACCGGCACCGCCTGGACGTAGACGATCGGCAGGTGGGCGCGGATCTGCGCCAGTTCGCCCGGGGGGAACCAGCCCGGGGTCGTCTCGATCATTTCGGACATTCGTTGATCGTACTAGCGCGGAGGTTCAAGCGGCCTCCCCCTGTTCAGGATCTGAGCGGGGATCGCGGTCGGTTCGCGCCGCCGAGCGGGAGCGAGCGGACCACAGTGCTCGCTCCGCTCCAGCGGGTCGTCGCCGGTGGCGATCAGCCGGTCGGCGCGATGTTCGACAGGCCGCCCAGCAGGCCCGACAGTGCGTCGTCGACGCCGGACAGGACCGCCTGCACCACCGGGCCGAGCTGCCCCAGGACGTCGTTGAGCAGCTGGTCGACGACGCCGGGGTCGATCGGCGCGGGGACCGTCTGCTGGTGGCGCACGTGGCTGTGCGCCGTCGTGGTCGCGCTGACGGGACCGGCGATCGCGGTGAACGTTAGGGCTGTGAGGAGTGCGACTCTGCGCACGGTTCTGATCATGTTCTAGTCGTATGTCGGTCGCGGTCCGGCGACACGCGGGCTGGTCCGTTAGAGCCGGAAGCTGCTCCGTTAGAGATCGGTTGGAGACCGGTCACCGCGTCAGCGCTCGTGTCAGGTCCGTGTCAGGAGCGCGTCAGCCCAGCTCGCGATGGTTGAGCCATGGAAAACACAGCCATAGCGGTCACGGGACTGCGCAAGACGTACGGCGACAAGGTCGTGCTCGACGGCATCGGCTTCGAGGTCGCCCGGGGATCGGTCTTCTCCATGCTCGGCCCGAACGGCGCCGGCAAGACGACCACGGTGAACGTCCTGACGACGCTGCTCAAGGCGGACGCCGGGACGGTACGGGTGGCCGGTCACGACGTGGCCGCCCAGACCGCGAAGGTGCGCTCCGCCATCGGCGTCACCGGGCAGTTCGCCGCGGTCGACGAGCTGCTGACCGGCCGCGAGAACCTGCGGATGATGGCGGACCTGAAGCGGATCCGGCCGGCCGCGCCGCTGGTCTCGCGGCTGCTGGAGCGCTTCGAGCTGTCCGAGGCCGCGGACAAGCAGGCCTCCACCTACTCCGGCGGCATGCGGCGCAAGCTCGACCTGGCGATGACCCTGGTCGGCAGTCCGCAGATCATCTTCCTGGACGAGCCGACCACCGGGCTGGACCCGCGCAGCAGGCGCACCATGTGGGACATCGTCCGCGAGCTGGTGGCCGAGGGCACGACCATCTTCCTGACCACGCAGTACCTGGAGGAGGCCGACCAGCTCGCCGACCGGATCGCGGTGCTGGACGGCGGGCGGATCGTCGCCGAGGGCACCGCCGAGGAGCTCAAGCGCCAGATCCCCGGCACCCACGTGCGGCTCAAGTTCGCCACCCTCGCCGAGTTGGACAGCGCGGCGCGGGTCCTGGACACCGGGACGCGCGACGAGGCCGAGCTCACCCTGCGGGTGCCCAGCGACGGCACCTCGCGCTCGCTGCGGGCCCTGCTGGACCGGCTCGACGAGTACTCGCTGAACTCCGAGGAGTTCTCCGTGCACACGCCGGACCTCGACGACGTCTTCCTGGCCCTGACCGGCCACGCGACCACTGACACCGCTACCGAAAACGCCCCCGCCGCCAACGCCGCCCCCGCCGCCCCCGCCGCCAACGTCACCGTCACCACCGAGGAGAACTGATCATGAGCACCGCGTCCACCGCCCTCGGCGACTCCGCGATCATGCTGCGCCGCAACTTCCGCCACACCGTCCGCAACCCCGTCACCGTCTTCAACGCCATCCTGTTCCCCATCGTCATGATGCTGATGTTCGTGTACGTCTTCGGCGGCGCGTTCAAGGTCCCCGGCAGCTACGTCGACTACGCGGTCCCCGGCCTGATCGTCATGGCCATCACCTACGGCCTCGGCCCGACCGCGGCCTCGGTGAACGACGACATGACCAAGGGCATCATCAACCGGTTCAAGACCATGGACGTCTCCCGCGGCGCGGTGCTCACCGGCCACGTGGTCGCCACCACGGTGCGGGCCCTGATCGCCGTCGGAGCCATCATCGGCGTCGGCTTCGCGATGGGCTTCCGCTCCCACGGCAGCGCGCTGGACTGGCTCGCCGCGCTCGGCCTGGTGCTGCTGCTGGCCTTCGCGACCAGCTGGCTGACCGTCGCCATGGGGCTGTCCGCCAAGTCGGTGGAATCCGCCGGACTGGCCACCGTGCCGCTGATCATGCTGCCCTTCCTGAGCAGCGCGTTCGTCCCGGCCGCGACCATGAAGACCGGGGTGAAGCAGTTCGCCGAGTACCAGCCCTTCACCCCGATCATCGAGGTGCTGCGCGGGCTGCTCTCCGGCGGCCACGTCTCGACCAGCCACACCGTCCAGGCCCTGGCCTGGTGCGTCGGCTTCGCGCTCCTCGGCTACGTCTGGGCGGTGTCGACCTTCAAGAAGCGAGCGTGACCTGAGTGAGCTCGGCGAGCTCGGTCCGCGTCCCCTCCAGAACCGCCTCGGCGAACCTCGTGTCGCCGAGGCGGTTCCGCGTCTCCTGCTCGATGTGCGCGACGTCCGGATGCTCGTCGTCCGGCAGCCCGCGCAGGGCGGCCGCCGCGCCGATCAGCCGGGCCGCCTGCTCCGGCTGATCCTGCCGCAGCGCCAGGTCCGCCAACCCGACGACCACCGAGGCGACCAGCAACGGAAGTCCCACCTCGGCCGCCGCCTCGAAGGCCTCCGCGCAGTGGCCGCGCGCCTCGTCCAGGTCGGGGGTGATGCGGGAGAGCAGGTCGTGCCGCAGCGCGCGGTAGTTCCCGCGCTCGGCTTCCTCACCCAGCAGCGACGTCGCCAGGGCGAGCTGCTCCCGGGCCTGCTCCGCGTCACCGGCCCAGCGGGCCAGATCCACCTTCGCCAGCGCCAGCTCGGCCAGCGCGTTGGGCCACGTGACGCGCTGCGCCCGGCGCTCGGCCTCGGCGATCGACGCCGCCGCGCCGTCCCGGTCCCCGGCCATCCAGTACAGCAGCGCCTGCCGGGCCCGCATCCGGATGACCTCCTCCGGGGCGCCGGCCTCGGCGACGGCCACGACCGCCTGCTCATAGAGCTCACAGGCCCGCACGTACTCGCCGCGGACGGCGATCCGGTCGGCCAGCTCGGTCAGCGCGAACGAGATCCCGAACCGCTCGCCGAGCGCTTGGAACTCCGCGAGCGCCGTCTCCAGATACGCGTCGGCGTCCATCCCGCTCTGGCCGAACATGACGCGGATCTTGCCCATCTGGAGCCGGGCCAGCGCACGCACCCACGGATCGGCGTCGTCCAGCTGCGGTTCGAACGCTGACAACGCCTCCTGCGGCGCCTGCAACATGCGCTCCAGCGGCTCGACCAGCGCCATCCCCGGATGCCGGCGCGCGCCGGGCTCGACCTGGTGGCTGGCCTGGTACGCCTGGTGGATCCAGTCCTCGGCGGCGTGCTCGTCACCGCGTCCGGAGGTCGCGAACATCACGATCACCGAGTAGACGACGGCCCGCACCTCGGCGGTGGTCTCGCCCGGCACCTTGGCCGCGGCGGTCAGCAGTTCCAGGCCCTCGGTCCGGTGCCCGGCCAGCCACCAGAACCAGCCCGAGGCCGCCCCGAGCCGCATCGCGGCCTGCGCCTGCCCGGCCGCCAGCGCGCCGCGCATCGCCGCGGCGATGTTGTGGTGCTCGGCGTTCAGCGTGGCCAGCCACTCCACCTGGTCACGCATCCGCAGATGCGGTTCGGCGGTCTCGGTCAGAGAGATGAAGTAGGCCAGGTGCGCCTCGCGTGCCGCGTCCTGCTCGCCGGCCTCGGCGAGGCGCTGCGCGGCGTACTCCCGGATCGTGCCGCTCATCCGGTAGCGCGGGGCGTCGCCGTCACTATCGCTGTCGCCGATCAGCAGCGACTTCTCGGTCAGCGAGGTCAGCAGCTCAAGGATCAGATACGGCTCGATGTCCGGGCCCGCGCAGACCTGCTCGGCGGCCTCCAGACCGGCGCCGCCGACGAACACCGAGAGCCTTCGCAGCACCCTGCGTTCGTCGTCGGAAAGCAGCTCCCAGCTCCAGTCGACCACCGCGCGCAGCGTCCGGTGCCGGGGCAGCGCGATCCGGCTGCCGCCGGTGAGCAGCCGGAAGCGGTCGTCCAGACGGTTCGCGAGCTGGTCCACGGACATCGTCCGCAGCCGCGCCGCGGCAAGCTCGATCGCCAGCGGCATCCCGTCCAGGGCCCGGCAGGCCCGGGCCATCGTCGCCAGCTGCTGCGCGTCGACGGTCTGGTTCCCCGTCGGCATCAGATCCCGGCGCACCGCCTGGGCACGGTCCCGCAGCAGCCGCACGGCCGGGGAGGCCTCGATCTCGCTCGGCGCCGCGCCCTCGTCCGGCAGCGCCAGCGGCGTCACCGGCCACAGCGCCTCGCCGGTGATGCCCAGCGGTTCGCGGCTGGTCGCCAGGATCCGCAGGGCCCGGCACTCGCCGAGCACACGGTGCGCGAACAGTGCCGCGGACTCGATCACGTGCTCGCAGTTGTCCAGGACGATCAGGGCCCGGCGATCGCGCATCGCGGCGACGAAACGGTCTGTGGGCCCGGCGTTCGGGTTCTCGCCGAGCAGGGTGTCGCGCAGGCCCAAGCTGATCAGCGCGGCCTGCGCCACGTCGCCCTCCGGGCCGATCGCCGCGAGCTCCACCAGCCACGCGCCGTCGGACAGCTCACCGTCGGACAGTTCGCAGTCGGCCAGGGCGCCGTCGCCGAGCAGCGTACGGGCCGTCTCCACCGCCAGCCGGGTTTTCCCGGCACCGCCCGGGCCGGTGATCGTGGTCAGCCGCTGAGCGTCGACCAGTTCGCGCACCGAGGCGACATCGGCCTGGCGCCCGACGAAGCTGGTCAGCTCCGTACGCAGGTTCGTCTTGCGGGTCTGCTCGCGGCGCCCGCCGAGCTCGCCGCGCAGGAGCGAGACGTGCAGCGCCGACAGCTCCGCCGACGGATCGGCGCCGAGCTCGTCGGCCAGGGTCTCCCTGGTGCGCTGGTACAGCTGAAGCGCCTCGTTGTCGCGGCCGGCCGCGTTGAGCGCGCGCATCAGCGCCGCGACCAGGCGCTCGCGCGTCGGATGCGCAGCGACCAGATCGGTCAGTTCGGTGACCAGCTCCGCACCGCCGCCGAGGGCGAGCTCGGCGTCGAAGCGCTCCTCGGCGGCGGTCAGGCGCAGGCCTTCCAGCCGGACCACGACCGCGTCGAAGGCGCCGCTCTCCTGGAGGCCGACGTCCTGCATGGCCTCGCCCCGCCACAGCCCGAACGCCTCGCGCAGCAGGCGGGCCCGCTCCGAGACGTCCTGACCGGCGGCCTGGCTCGCGCTGACGAGGCGCTCGAAGCGCACCGCGTCCACGGCGTCCGGATCGACCGTCAGCCGGTAGCCGTCGGTGAGCCCGTCGATAGCGGCGTCCGGCAGGGCCTTGCGGAGCCGGGACATCAGGCGCTGCAAGGCGTTGGCGGCGTCGGCCGGCGGGTTCTCGCCCCAGACCCAGTCCACCAGCGAGCCCTTGGGGACCACCTGGTTCGGCCGGAGCGCGAGCGCGATCAGCACCGCGCGCAGGCGCGCGCCGGGCACGTCGGCCAAGGTTCCGCCCTGGTGGCGGACCTCCAGAGGTCCCAACATCGCGATCTGCACGCGCCGATCCTGCCATGCGCGCACTCTGGAGGCATCCAGCGCTTGGCACCGAGCGGTTCAGCTCGCGCGGGCCTTCGCCGCCGGGGCCGGCGTGGGACCGGTTGCCGGAGCGGTCAGCGCGGCGCGCGCCAGATCGCGGAGCCAGGCGTGCGCGCGATCGGTGTCATAGCGCTGATGCCAGGACAGGAACACCGGCGCCGGCGGCAGATCGAGCGGCAGCGGCAGCGCGACCAGCCCGAGGTCGGCGAGCGCATGGCGGGTGGTGGATTCAGGCGCGGTGACCACGAGGTCCGAACCGCGCACGAACTCCAGCGCCGCTGCCTCGCCGGGCGCGGTCGCCACCACGCGCCGGGCGAGCCCGAGCTCGGCGAGGGCTTCGTCGATGACTCCGGCCAGGTTCCCCCGGCGGGAGACGGCGACATGGTCGGCGGCGGCGTACTCCTCGACGGTCATCGTCCCGCCGGCGCTGAGCGGATGGCCGGCGCGCAGGACGACCACCTGCGCCGTCTCGGCCACCCGCTCCGCGCGCACGTCCGCGGCGGTCGGCAGGTTCGCGTTCGCTTCGAGGTCCACCTCGCCGCGGCGCAGCCCCGGGGTGTCGCCGCTGGACTCGGCGATGAACCGCAGCCGCACCCCCGGCGCCTGCTCGCGCACGGCTGCCAGAAGCGCCGGGCCGGCGAGCGCCACCAGCGAGTCGTGCCAGCGGAGCGTGAAGGTGCGCTCCAGGGTCGCCAGGTCCAGCTCGCGGCTCGGCGCCAGTACGCCCCGGACCTGCTGCAGCAGCGCGTGCACCTGCTCGCGGACGGCGAGCGCGTAGGGCGTCGGGGTCATCGTGCGGCCGGTGCGGACCAGGATCTGGTCGCCGGTGGTGCGCCGGATCCGGCCCAGGCTGCGGCTCATCGCGGGCGCGGTGACGTGCAGGCGGTCGGCGGCGCCGGCCACGCTGCCCTCTTCGAGCAGGGCGTCGAGGGCGGCGAGCAGGTTCAGGTCCAATTGCATGGGAGTCATTCTAGAGCTGCCTGACATGCACTTGAAGTTAACGATGAGCGTTCCTACCGTCGTAGCCATGACTGAGATGACGGAAACGAAGAACCAGGTCGTGCTTGCTCAGACCGCGCTCGCCGTCCGCGATGCGGGAGCCGTGCTCCGCGAGCGCTTCGGCGCCGTGGCGAGCTATCAGAGCCGTGAGGAGCTGATGCGGTTGCTCGCCGTCAACGACGACGCGGCGCTGGCGGTCCTGCGGCCGCGCCTGTCGTCGCTGCGGCCGGGAGCGCGCTGGGTCGAGGAGGAACTCGCCGGGGGCGCCCTGCCGGACGGCGAGTGGTGGGTCGTCGATCCGGCCGAGGGCAACGTCAACCACCTGCACGGGCTGCCGGAGTGGGCCGTGACCGCGACCCTCGTGCGGGACAACGAGCCCGTGGTCACCGCTGTGCACCTGCCGCTGACCGGCCAGACGTACACCGCGCTGGCCGGCGGCGGCGCGTACCTCGACGGCTCGCCGCTGCACGTGTCCGGCTCGGCCGACCTCGGCCTGAGCCTGGTCGCCACCAGCCAGGCCCGGCCGGACGAGGACGAGGCGGTGGTGCGGCGGGTCGGCGACTCGATCGGCGCGATGCTGCGCGCCGCGCTCGTGGTGCGCACCTCGGTTCCGGCGACGCTGCATCTGCTCGACGTGGCCGCCGGCCGCGTCGACGCCTTCTGGCAGTTCGCCGGGGCCCGCGCGGACCTGCTGCCCGGCGCGCTGCTCGTCACCGAGGCCGGCGGACGCGTCTCCGACGCCGAGGGCCGGCCGTGGACCCCGGAGAGCGCCGGATTCCTGGCTGCCGCACCCGGAATCCACTCCGCTGCCGTTGCCGCGCTCTCCCACTGACCGCTCACGACGTATACAAGCCCACGTATACAAGCAAAGGAAAAGACTCATGACCGCGATCGCAGTATTCGGCAACGGCCGCGTCGGCAGCGCCTTGGCCGCAGGACTCATCGGAGCCGGGCATCAGGTGACTGTCGCGGACCGCACGCCGGGCTCGGCGGCCGACGCCGCGCGCACCGCGCAGGTCGTCATCAATGCCACGCCGGGGGACAGCACGCTGGAGCGCCTGTCGGCGCTGCGCGAACCGCTCCGCGGCAAGATCCTCGTCGACGTCTCCAACGCCACGCTCGACGGCCCGGACGGGCTGCCGGCCGACCTGCTGTACCCGGATTCGAGCCTGGCCGAACGCTTGCAGGCGGCGCTTCCGGACACGCGGGTCGTCAAGACGCTGAACACGATGCTCTACTCGGTGATGGCCGCCCCCGGCTCGCTGGCCCAGCCGCCGACCGCCTTCCTGTCCGGTACGGATCCGCGGGCCAAGCAGGTCGTGCGCGGGCTGCTCGCGGACCTCGGATGGCATCAGGACTGGATCGCCGACCTCGGCGGGATCCAGACCGCGCGGGCCACCGAGGCCGTGATGCTGCTGGTGCCGCACGTGATCCGCTCCGCCGGGTTCGCGCCGTTCGCCGTCTCGATCGCCCGATAAGGCTCGACCGAGGCGCCGCCGACCGACGACTACCCGACCGGGATCCCGACCCGCGCGTCTTCCAGCGCCTGTCGGAGCACCGCGAGCGTCGCCCCGACCGCGGCGACCTGCTCGGCGCCGATGGCGGCGGTGATCAGCTCCTCCAGCTGGCCGTGGAAGGTCTGCTCGGCCTCGGCGACCAGCGCGGCGCCGCGCTCGGTGAGGCTGATCAGCGACGAGCGCCGGTCGGCCGGGTTCGGCAGCCGCGCGACCCAGCCCTGCGCCTCGTGCCGGTCGACGCCCTTGCTGGCCGCGCCGATGCCGATGGCGAACGCGGTGGCGATGTCGGCGACCCGGGAGCCGGGGTGGTCGCGCAGGTAGCGCAGCATCTCGTACTGCGAGGCGACGATCCCGTGCTCCGCGCGCAGCCGGTCGCTGACCGCGTTGTAGATCCGGGTCTCGCTGCGCACCAGGTCGTCGAAGAAGGCCGCGAGGCCGCCGGTTGCCGAAGTAGTTGCCACGGCATATAGTTTCTCATACATGCCGAGGAATGTACTTCCTGGGCATGTACATGGCGACCACCTCTTGGGAGACACAGATGACCAGGGCACAACGACGTGAGTTGGACGCGATGCTGCGGAAGGAGGCACAGGGCTTCGTGCCGCTGCCGATCGAGCAGATGCGCCAGGGATTCGCCGCGCTGATGGCGCAGTTCCCGGTCTCGGCCGACGTGCGGCGTACCCCGACCGAGCTGGCCGGGCGTCCCGCGCTGCTGGTCGAGCCGGCGGGGCTGGCGCAGGAGGCGCGGCCGGGGACCATCCTTTACTTCCACGGCGGCTCGTTCGCGCTCGGATCGCCGGACACCGGCCTGGTCAACACGGCCAACCTGGTCCGGCGCACCGGCGTGCGCGCCATTTCGCTGGACTACCGGCTGGCGCCGGAACACCCGTTCCCGGCCGCGATCGAGGACTGCCTCGCCGCCTACCGCGCTCTGCTCGACGCCGGCACCGACGCGGCCTCGATCGTCCTCGCCGGAGACTCGGCCGGCGGCGGTCTGAGCGTGACCACCAGCCTCTTGGCCCGTGACGCCGGACTGCCGCTCCCCGCGGCGATCATCGCGTTCTCCCCGGGCGTCGACGCCACCCGTACCGGACGGTCGATGACCACGAAGCAGGGCATCGACCCCTACTTCGTCCCCGAGGGCATGGCCCACACCGCCGAGATGTACCTCGCGGGCCAGGACCCGGCGCAGCCGCTGCTCTCGCCGGCCGTGTACGCCGACCTCACCGGCCTGCCGCCGATGCTGCTCCAGGTCGGCACGAACGAGCTGCTGCTCGACGACGCGGTGCGGCTCGCGGCGCGCGCGACCGAGGCGGAGGTCGACGTGATCCTCGACATCACGGCCGGGGTGCCGCACGTGTTCCAGGCCTTCGACGGCACGCTCGCGCTCGACGAGGCGGGTCAGGCCCTTGACCGCGCGGCACTGTTCCTCACGCAGCACCTCGGGGTACCGGTCGGGTAGCTCCCGACCCGTTCGGAGTACCGGTTGGTGTGCTGTGCGCACGGGTGTGGAAGCCCTCACGTGACTGGTTCACGACAGCGCGTCCGCGTCCGAGTTACGGAGGCACACCATGCCGGGCTCTGTGCGAACGCGCCGCTCGTGCTTGCTCGTCGGCGTGGGTGTGAGCGCCGCGCTCGGGACTGCGCTCGGAGTAAAGGCTGACGAAGCGCTCGCACGACATACCCGCGTGTATGGCTACCAATTCAGCGACGAGAACGCGCCTCAGCGTTACCTGCCTCCGGCAGGATTTCCGTACGGAGCCTCACATGCTTCCGCACTGTCCTACTTGTTCGATGTGAAGGCGCCATTCCCGGGGAATCTGTCCGGAGCACAGCCTACCGGCGCGCGCTCGCGTGCAATTGGGCCCCAATGCGAGCCGCAGATAACGGGAGAGCTGGCGCCGAAGCCAGAAATGTATTTAAGTACTCCTCAGATTTCCTGGCTACGGTCCCTCGCATCGCCGTCGCCGGTTCAGCGGCGTGCCTCTCTTGTGACGGATCGGTATGACGGGTATTCGTGAGCCCAGCAGCGGTGAGCCCAGCGCCGCGACGGTGGTCAGCGTTCCCGCAGGTTCCGAACCGAGCCCGGCGCCGGCGGGAACGCGGGGCGTTGCGCGCGTCGCGGCGTTGCGCGGCTGGGGCGGCCGGATCTGGAAGCGGCGGCCGCGGGCGCTGACCGCGGTGGCCGTGGTGGGGGTGACGCTGTTCGCGCTGTGGGGCATCGGCGGGCCGCTGGCCGGCGAGTCGACGCTCGCCCCGACCGACGAGATGGTCAGCCAGGGCCCGTGGCTGAACGCCGGGTTCGTCGGGACCGTGCCGCAGAACACCTTCCTGGACGACATCTACACCTCGCAGCTGCCCAGCGAGATCCTGTTCTCGCGGCAGCTGCGGCACGGCAAGGTGGCCCAGTGGAACCCCTACGGGGCCGCCGGGAGTCCGCTGGGCGCGATTCCGGACTACGCGTTCTACTCGCCGCTGAGCGTGCCGTTTTACGTGCTGCCGGACTGGCTCGCGCCGGCCTACGAGCGGTTGCTGGAGATCGTGTGCTCGGTCGGCGGGGGCTTCCTGTTCCTGCGGCGCGTCTCGCTCTCGCGGCCGGCCGCGCTGGTCGGCGGGCTCACCTTCGCCGGCACCGGGTTCATGGTGGCGTGGCTGGGGTTCCCGCAGACCCGGGTGGCGGCCTTCATCCCCGCGCTGTTCTGGGTGGTCGAGCGCTTCATCCAGGAGCGGCGGCCCAGAGACGCGGCGTTGGCGGCGGTGCCGGTGGCGGCGCTGTTGCTCGGCGGGTTCCCGTCGGTCGCGGGGTACACGTTGCTGACCGGGGGTGCTTACGCGCTGGTGCGGTTGATCGGCGAGCATCGTGACGATGTGCGGCGGCTGGTGCGGCCGGTGCTGTATCTGTGCGGTTCGCTCGCCGCGGGGTTCGGGCTGGCGTTCTTCCAGCTGCTGCCGTTCCTCCGGTTCTTCGGGACGTGGCTGATCCAGGGCCGGAACCAGACGTCGACGCAGACGTTGCCGGTGGCGAGTCTGCTGACGGCCGTGGCTCCGTTTTCGTTCGGGACCGTCAACGCCATGGACCCCATTCAGTTTCTGTTGGTGAACACCAACCTCGTCGAGGCCGTCTCGTACCTCGGTGCCGCGGCAGTCGTGCTGCTGCTGGCGGCGGTGGCGATGCCCCGCCGGGGGCGAGGCCTGGTGCCGCGCGGTGCGTGGGTGTTTTTTATCGCTGCCGCGCTTGCGTGGATTGAGCTGATCTACGTCGGGGGTCCGCCGCTGGGGCTGTTTCAGAAGCTGCCGGTGCTGCGGTCGCTGTTTGAGCAGAACTTCGTTGGGCGGGCTCGGAGCATTCTGGGCTTTTTGCTCGCGGTGCTGGTGGCGGTCGGGTTCGAGCTGCTGCTGCGGGTGCGTGCGGCGCGGGTTGAGGGGGTTGAGCGGGCTGAGCGGGCCGAGGGTGTTTCGGAGGCAGCGGGGACGGCGTGGGCTGGGGCTGGGGCTGTCCGGCGGGGCTGGGCTGTGGCTGGCGTCAGGCGGTGGGGGTGGCCGGCGGTGGTCGTGCTCGGTGCCGTGGCCGGGGCTACCGCGCTGGTGTGTCACGGCCGGAACGCGGTGCGCGTCGACGCGATGCTTTCGGAGCAGGACCTGTCGAAGGCCCTGGACGGGTATTGGAGCCAGCTGCGGGGCGCGGCGGTCATCGTCGCGATCGCCGTCGCCTGTGTTGTTGCGTTGGGGATCGCGGGGCGGCACGGCTTCGGTGACCGGAAGCAGGCGACGGTCGTGCGGTTCGGTGCGGCGGCGACGCTGATCGTGCTGATCGCCGTTCAGGGTGCGCAGTTCATGGAGAACTACTATCCGAGGTCCGCTAAGGACACGTTCTATCCGGTTACCGATACCCATACATTCCTTGCGGACAACCTCGGCGGCCAGCGTTTCGCGTCCACATATGACGCGATGGCTTTCGGAACGAGTACCGCATACGATCTGCGGTCGGTGAATGGCCACAACTTCCTGAATGCCAATTTCGGTGAGCTGCTGCAGGGGATGCCCGACGGCGTCGTCCCGTATCCGACGTATGTCAATTTCCTGCCTAACAATCTGAAGCAGGCGACGAGTCCGGTGCTGGACCGGCTGGGGACCAAGTACTGGGTGGCGGCGCCGACTGACGACGTCTTCGGCACGCTCAACCAGGTGCCGCGTCATGGGCAGACGCAGCTGGTCCCGGGGCAGCCGGTGACCGTGCCGATCACCGGGCCGGTGCGGGGGATCGGGTTCACGCCGGAGGGGGCGGTTCCCTGGGATATCGCGGGCTTTACTAAGGGCACGAGCGTTGATGTCGTGATTCGCGACGCGGGTGGGAAGCAGATCGCGCAGTCCAGCCGGCTGACCGGGGCCACGGCCGGGAGTCAGTTCCAGGTCGCGGTCGACGCTGACACGGTGCCCGCCGGGACGCCGCTCACCGCGACCATCACGTTGCACGCGCAGGCGCCGCTGACGGTGGATGCCGACGGTGCGCTGCCGGCCGTGGACAGTATCACCGACGCTGATGACGGGCTGAGGTTGGCTTATGTCGGGTCGACGGTCGTCTACGAGCGGATGAACGCGCTGCCGCGGATCCGATGGGCTTCGCAGAGCACTGTGACGGCGTCCGCGGACCGGCGGATCGCGATGCTCAATGCGGGGTCGGTGCCGGGGGACACGGTGGTGTTGTCGGATCCGGGGCCGGCCGGGTCGGGGCAGGCGGCGGCGGTGCGGGTGGTGAGGGACGGGATGGATTCCGTTACGGCTGATGTCACGGCGCAGGGGTCGGGTTATCTCGTGGTCGCCGACGCTGATCAGGTCGGGTGGGCGGCGGCGGTTGACGGGCGGTCGGCTGGGCTGGTGAAGGCGGATCAGGGGGTGGTGGCGGTCAACGTGTCGGCTGGCGCGCATGAGGTGACGGTGCGGTACAGCATGCCGCAGCAGGGGTTGGCGACGTGGGGGTCGGTTTTTGTGGGGGTGTCGCTGCTTGCGGTGCCTGCGGGGGAGTGGTGGTGGGGGCGGCGGCGTGGGGATGGTGCGGGCGGGGATGGCGTGGTTTGAGACGCGGATCTCTGAGCACTTCTTTGGCTTGAATCGAGTTTTCGTATATAGGAAGGGTAAACACCGTGATACTTGCAGACTTGAACTCGCCGAATGCGCTGATTGATCTGGACCGTCACGAGGAGCCCGTTGCCGCCGCGGCCGGTGCGGAATCCGACGGCGGTCCGGCGCCCCATGTCAGTGTGGTTCTGCCGTGTTACAACGAGGAGGCGCATGTTCTGCTGGAGATTCAGCGGATTTGCGCGGCGTTGGATGCCACGGGGTACCCCTATGAGGTGCTGGCGATCGATGACGCCTCCACGGATGGGACGTTGGAGGTGTTGCGGAAGGCTGAGATCGAGTATCCGTCGGTGAAGGTGGTGGCGTTCAACCGGAACGGTGGGGCCGGGACGGTGCGGCGGATCGGGTCGAAGATGGCCCGGGGTGAGATCGTGGTGTGGACGGATGCGGATATGTCGTATCCGAATGAGCGGATCCCCGAGTTGGTGGAGATGCTTGATTTCGACGCGGACATCGATCAGGTGGTGGGGGCGCGTCGGGCGGAGATGGGGTCGCATCGGTTGTTGCGGATCCCGGCGAAGTGGGTGATCCGGAAGATCGCCGAGAAGTTGACGAATCAGAAGATTCCGGATTTGAACTCGGGGTTGCGGGCGATGCGGCGTGAGGTGGCGTTGCCGTATCTGCGGTTGTTGCCGCCCGGGTTCTCGTGTGTGACGACGATCACGTTGGCGTTCATGTCGAATCAGCATCCTGTGGTGTATGTGCCGATCGATTATGCGAAGCGGGCGGGGAAGTCGAAGTTCCGGTTTGTGACGGATGCGTATCGGTACATCCTTCAGGTGTTGCGGATGGTGATGTATTTCAATCCGTTGAAGGTGTTGATGCCGCCGGCGTTGTGGTTGGTGGGGATCGGTGCGGTGAAGGCGGTGTTCGATCTGGTGGTGCATCCGTTCCGGTTCGCGCAGAACACGGCGTTGTTGTTGCTGTCGGGGCTGATCATCGCCTCGATGGCGTTGCTTGCTGACCTCATCGTGCGGTCTCGGCCGGAGTGAGGGGTTGGGGTGGGGGGTGGTGGTTTTGGTGGGCAGACCGCGCGGCGGGTTCGGGTCTCTGCGGTAGTGCGCTGGCGGCTGGCGGTTGTGTGGGTGCAAGACCACGCGCCGGTCCGAGTCACTGCGCATGTCGTAGGCGGCAATCGTCGTGCGTGGTGGGCGCCTTGAGGCCTCCGGCGGGCGCTCTACAGCGAGGGGGCGACCCGCGCGTCCGGCTGTTTGGCGGCGGTCCGCGACTGGTCGGCTTTGTATCCGCTGTTGCCTGCGTTGCGTTGTTGGGCGGCGGTGTTGCTTGTGGTCGCCGAGGTTCTGTGCCCCTCGCCACGTCGTCGCCTTACGGAACCAGCCCGGTCCGGTGGCGTCAAGCCGCATCGCTGCTGCTGTGGTGCAGCCTCGTCCGGCTGGACACCACCAAACCGGCCAGGTTGGCTTCGCCCGCCGACGCGGCGAGGGACCCAGAACCAACACCCCGCATGGTCCTTCGGACCCCCTCACCGCGTCGCCGGTTGCGCTGACCCGTCACCACCGCTCGTCGTCGTGTGCGTCCTCCACGAACACCACTGCGATCGCCTCCGCGTGCTCCGGCTCCTCGGGGTCCGCGACGACCTTTGCCATGATCGTGGCCTCGTAGTTCTCCGGGTCCAGCTCCAGGATCTGCGCCAGGACCTCGGCGGCTTCCGGTAGGGCGCCGTACTTCACCAGGGTGAAGGCTGCCAGGCGGAGCTTCTGGATCGTCACTGGTTCGGCGGGGGTGCCGTCGGCGCGGATGGCGATGCATCTGTCGAGCAGTGGCTGGAAGCGCTTCGGGGGGCCGAAGAGTTGGAGGCCGAGGATGATTCCCGGGACCGTCACCGGGTCGCGCATCGGGGTGGCTAGGGCGGTCTCGAAGTCGGTGAGGGCCTGGTCCCACTTGCCGAGTTGGAAGCGGATCTGGCCGAGGACGGCGGTGCGGTCGCCGCCGACGTCGGGGAGGTCGATGCGCTGGATCAGGCGTTCGGCGGCGCGGTGGTCCTGGTAGGCCAGCATGTAGAGGGAGCCGAGTTGGAACAGGGTGGTGGTCTGGTTCGGGGCGACGCGGAGGATGGCTTTGTACGCTGCCTTCGCTTCGTCCTTCATTCCTAGCCGCTTGTAGATGTTCGCGGCGGAGGTCAGGGCTCCGGGGTCGTTGTCTGCCAGTGCTACCGCGGCTTCGGCGGCGGCTACGGCCTCGTCGTGGCGTCCCAGCTCGGCGAGGATTCGGCCCTGCAGTGACACGGATTCGCTTGCGGCGCGGAAGCGGTGTCGTGCCTCGGTGGCGAGTTCGAGGGCTTCGTCGAGACGTTCTAAGTCCTCTAGCGCGTACACGGTCCAGCGGAACAGTGCGCGGGTGGCCTCGTGCTCGGCGATCAGCGGTTTCGCCAGGGCCACCAGGTCCTCGTAGCGGTCGTCGTCGCTGGCGATCTCGGCGGCCAGTAGTCGGGCGGGCACCAGGCTTGGGTCCGCGTCCAACATCGCCGTCACCAGTGCGCGGCAGCGGTCGCGCGAGTCCTTCGACCACGCGTGGTTGTACACCGCCGCGCGCCACATCGATGTGGCGATCCGTGCCTGCGTTCGCAGCAGCTCCGGGTCGGTGCCGGCGGTGCCCGGCGTGCCCAGGTCGGGGATGTCCAGGGCCTGGCAGCCGAGGGTGTAGACGTCGAGCATGGGTGCCGGCAGGCCCTGCGTCTCCAGCGTGTCCAGTACCTCGCGCACTCGGTACGGCTTCGGCTTCAGCCGCAGCGCCGACGTGAACGCCTCCCGGGCTCGCTCGATCGCGCCCAACCGCAGCTTCACGATTCCGGCCTGGATCAGGAACGTGCTGTTCGTCGGCTCCAACTGCAGAGCCTGCTCCATCGCGCCGTCCGCTTCCCGCCACCGGTACTCGTCCACGAGCACCATCGCGCGCGTCTGGAAGCTGTCGCCGACTTCCGGATCCACCTCGATGGCGCGGTCCGCCACCGCCAGGGCCTCCGCACGCCGCTCCGGGAAACGCCCGAGCACCTGCGCGTACTGCCGTAGCACGCGGCCCTCGTCCGGTGCGATCTCCAAAGCCCGCTGGAGCAGCGCCAGCGCCTCGTCGAACTCCTTGTCCTGCTTGTGGATCAGCGCGGCTCGGTAGAAGCCCTCGGTGTCCTGCGGCCAGCGCGCGATCACCAGCCGCGCGGTCTGCAGCGCCTCGTCTCGGCGGTCGACGAGGTCGAGCAGCCATGCCAGGTTCACCAGCGCCCCGTAGTGCTCGGGCTCGGCCGCCAGGACCGTCCGCAGCATCGGCTCGGCCTCGGTGTAGCGCTCCAGGCGGATTAGGGCGATGGCACGCTGGACCGAGGCCCGCAGCGACTCCTCGTCCGCCATCAGAGCCCCTTCGTGCCCTTGCGGTTCTTGAAGTACGCCGCGAGGTCGTCGTACGTGCCGCCCTCGTTGGCGAACAGCGCGACCGAGCGTGCGGCGTCGAACCACGGCCCGGTCGAAGGGTGCACGTCCTTCAGCGCGGCGTCGAAGTCGTCCATCCCCATCAATCGCACCTCCCCGCTGCGCACCGCGTCCATCAGTGCCTTCTCCGTGGCCGACTCGCACAGGTAGGCGAGGTCCGCGCCGGAGAACCCGTCGGTGCGCTCCACCAGCGACTCCAGGTTGATCTCGGCGATCGGCCGGTCGCGCAGGTGGTAGCGCAGGATCTCCTCGCGGGCCGGCGCGTCCGGGGGGAGGACCAGGACGGTGCGGTCGAAGCGCCCCGGGCGCCGCAGGGCCGGATCGACGTCCCACGGGGCGTTCGTCGCGCCGAGTACGAACACGCCCTCGTTGTCCGAGCCCACCGAGTCCAGTTCGGCCAGGAACTGATTGACCACCGTGCGCATGGACGAGCTGCGGGTCAGGCTGCGCCGCTGCCCCAGGGCGTCCAGCTCGTCGAAGAACAGCACGCACGGGGCCTGCCGCCGTGCCAGCTCGAACAGCTCGGTCAGGTTCTTCTCCGACGCGCCGAACCACAGGTCCAGCACCTCGGAGATGCCCACCGAGATCAAGGCCGCGCCGATCTCGCCGGCGACCGCGCGGGCGATGAAGGTCTTGCCGCAGCCGGGCGGGCCGTAGAGGAGCAGGCCGCCGCGCAGGGACTTGCCGTAGAGCTTGCGGAGCTCCGGGTTCCGCATCGGCGCGAGGAACGACAGCTGAAGGCGTTCCTTCACTTCAGCCATGCCGCCGACGTCGGCGAGGCTGAGGGCCGGGCGTTCGACGTCGTGCGCCGGGCTGCCTTCGGGGTCCTCGCCGTCGTCGTCGGCGGACACCGGCTTGGGGGAGGAGGTGAAGCGGGGCGGTTGGGGGAAGTCGAGCTCGGCTTCGGCGGCGGACCAGTCGAAGCCGGGGTCCTGGTCCGCGGCGGGATCCGTTTCGCTTGCCGGGCTTGGAGGTCCGGCTGCCGTCGCGCCGCCGCTGAGCGCCGCGAGCATCAGCTCCCGGGCCCGTGCCGAATCCGGGTCCAGCCGTAGTGCCTCACCGAGCTCGACGATCGCGTCCTGCGTGTCGCCGGCGTCGATCAGTGCCTCGGCGAGCGCGACGCGGAACTCGGCCTGCTCCGGCGCGGAGCGAACCGCCTGCCGCAACGCGTTGATCAGCGGGCTTTCCCCGTCGGACATGGCTCTCCCCTCCCGGCGAACTTCCCGCGAGCATAGTCGTTGCGCGCGGTCGCACGGCTCAGGGATTGACGAACTCCCACGTGACGTCGATGACCCCGAGGTTCGGGTCGGCCAGCGACTGGAAGGCCGGCAGGCTCAGGTCGATGTGCGAGGGGTCGCAGGTCGGGCACTTGTCCTGGACCGGCACCGTGATCGTGGTGCCGTTGTACGTCACCTGCACCGACAGCCCGCAGACCGGGTCGTTGTTCGGGTTCGGCGTGGTCCAGTACGCGGCGGGCACGGCGACCAGCCAGTCGGTCGCGGCGTTGATCTGGTTGCCGCAGGCGCCGTAGCCGGCGTCGTTGTAGTACGTGGAGGTGCCGTCGATCGGCTGGCCGATGGGGATGTCCGCGGCGGCGGGACCGATGCCCAGGACCGTGAACGTGCCAGCGGTGGCCAGGACGGCGAGGACGGGGCGTGCGTACTTGGGGAGGTGCACGGCTTTGTCCCTCTCTGGAGGAGTACTTGTGAGTACCCTGAGGCATGGTGACAAAACGGTCAAGGGCGCCGGGATCGCCCCTTGAGATACTCGGTGTCATCCTCATGTCATCAGGGCTTTGATTCTCGGAGCTCTGCCTCCAACAGGCCCATCAACGCCCTCGCCGCCGGACTGGTCGCCTCCGGAAGCGGGAGCAGCGCCGCGGTCTCGTACGTGACGTCGCCGTAGTCCTTCAGCGGCAACGCGACCAGGCTGGCCCGCTTGCACCGGAAGTGCCGCGGTACGACTGCGACACCGAGTCCTTCGTCCACCAGGTCCAGCAGGCTGTGCACGTCGTTCACCTCCAGGGTCACGGTCCGGCGCACGCCCAGCGCGGCGAACGCGGCGTCCGTCACGCGGCGCGGTCCCCAGTCCGGGTGGAAGTCGACGAACACCTCGCCGCCGAGGTCGTGCGGGGTCGCCACGGCGCCGGCGGCCGCCAGCGCGTGATCGGGATGGCAGAGCACGTACATGGGCTCGCTGGTCAGCGACACCGACCGCAGCCGCTCCGGATCCTCCTCCGTCCGATACGCGAAGGCCATGTCCAGGCGCCCCGATGCGACCTGTTCGGCCAGCGCCGCCGATCCCCACTGCCGCAACCGGATCTCCACCTGCGGATGCAGCCGCCGGAAGGCGGCCAGCAGCCCGGCCACGTGCACCCCGGCGACGCACTGCTCGGCGCCCAGCGTCAGCGTTCCGCGCAGCACGCCCTGCACCGCGGCCACCGCCTCCCGCGCCGCACGCTCCTGCGCCAGGATCCGCTCGGCCTCCACCAGCAGCGCCCGGCCGGCTTCGGTGAGCGTCACCGTGCGCGTCGTGCGCACGAACAGCGGCGCCTGCAACTCCCGCTCCAGCGCCCGGATCGAGGCCGACAGCCCGGACTGGGAAACCATCAGCCGAGCCGCCGCGCGGGTGAAGTGCTGCTCCTCGGCGACGGACACGAAGTGCTGAAGCTGGCGTATCTCCATGGTGCGGGAGCCTAGCGATTGAGAAGGAAAGCCGCTGAATCCCAGCAGATTCTCCTGTTGGACTTCTGCTCGCCGCTCGCGGAAAAGTAGCCGCGGGCCCCGCGGAACCGGGGCCCGAACCACCCACCGCATTGGGAGTCGCGATGTACACCGCCCACCCCGACCGCTACGCCTCCATGCCCTACCGGCGCTCCGGTAACAGCGGCCTGTGCCTGCCGGCCGTCTCGCTCGGCCTCTGGCAGAACTTCGGTCCCAGCCGCCCCGCGGAGGTCCAGCGCGCCATCCTGCGCCGCGCCTTCGACCTCGGCGTCACGCACTTCGACCTCGCCGACAACTACGGCCCGCCCGGCGGCGCCGCCGAATCAGCCCTCGGAGAAGCGCTGCGGACGGACTTCGTGCATCACCGGGACGAGCTGGTGATCTCGACGAAGGCCGGCTACCGGATGTGGGACGGCCCGTACGGCGAGTGGGGCTCGCGCAAGCACCTGATCTCCTCGCTCGACCAGGGTCTGGGGCGGATGGGGATCGAGTACGTCGACATCTTCTACTCGCACCGCTTCGACCCCGACACGCCGCTCGAAGAGACGATGCGGGCGTTGCACACGGCCGTTCAGCAGGGCAAGGCGCTGTATGTCGGTGTCTCCAACTACTCCGCCGAGCAGACGCGGGAAGCCGCGCGGATCCTCGGTGAACTCGGCACTCCGCTGCTGATCCATCAGCCGAAGTACTCGATGCTCGACCGCGGCCCGGAGGAGCGCGGCCTGCTCGACGCTCTCGGCGAACTCGGTGTCGGCTCCATCGCCTTCTCGCCGTTGGAGCAGGGCCTGTTGACGGCTCGCTACCTCGACGGTGTCCCGGACGGATCTCGGGCCGCGCGGGACGGATCCTCGCTGAACAGCGACCGGCTCACCGAGGAACTGCTGACGCAGCTGCGCGATCTGAACGACATCGCGAAGTCGCGCGGGCAGAGCCTGGCTCAGCTGGCGTTGGCGTGGGTGCTGCGCGGAGGCCGGGTCACCTCCGCGCTCATCGGCGCCAGCAGCCCCGAGCAGTTGGAGGACAACGTCGCTGCTGTGCGGAACCTCGACTTCGACGCCGATGAGCTGGCGCGGATCGATGCGGTGATCAGGCGGTAGCCATGTCCACGGTCACGGTCACGTCGTCGTAGTCGCCGGTAAGTAGCGCGTCGATCGCGACCGGCCGCTTCAGGGTCGAGGACACGTAGACCGCGCGGACGATGGCCAGCGCCATCAGGCCGTCCTGGAACGTGACCGTCGGCGGGCGGCCGGTCTCGATGGCGTCGAGCACGTCCTCGTACTGGCGCAGGTGGCTGAGGATGAAGGTGTCGGCGGGCTTGGGGTTGCCGCGCAGTTCCGCTTCGGGGACCACGTGGGAGGCCTGGTTGTCGGGCTCGGCGCCGCCGTAGGGCCCGCCGGTTTCCCCGGTGCCGTGCTGCGCGACGTGGAAGTACTCCAACTGGTCGTCGTGCAGGACGGCCGATCCGGTGCTGCCGTGGATCTGGAGGCGGACCGACAGGCCGGGGTAGGCGGCGGTGGTGGCGTGCAGGACCGCGAGGGCTCCGGACGCGAAGCGGACCGTGGCGACCGCGACGTCCTCGACCTCGATGGACTCGTGGGCCAGCGTGGCGGCGTGCGCGGAGACCTCGACGGGACGGCCGAGGAACCAGGCCAGGAGGTCGACGGTGTGGACGCCCTGGTTCATCAGGGCTCCGCCGCCGTCCAGGGCCCAGGTGCCGCGCCACTGCGCGGAGTCGTAGTACTCCTGGCTGCGCCACCACGCGACGGAGGCCACGGCTGAGGTGAGGCGGCCCATGCGGCCGTCGGCGATCGCCGACGCGACGGCTGTGCTCGCCGGGTCGAAGCGGTGCTGGCTGATGACGCTGCTGACGATGCCGCGGCGCGCCGCGTCCTCGGCGAGCGCGGCGAGGCGGCGGGCTTCTGGGAGCGAGACGTCGATCGGCTTCTCGACGAGGACGTGGACACCGGCGGCCAGGGTCTCGGCGACGGCGGCGGCGTGCAGGCCGGTGGGGACGCAGACGGCGACGAGGTCGATGTTGTCGGTGGCGAGGGCTTCGGCGAGGGAGTCGAATTCGGCGGGTCGGGCGATTGGGGCGCGCTCGCCGTTCTCGTAGGCCTCGCCGGGGGCGGCGGGCTCGGCGCTCGTGCTTGCCGTGATGTGCTCGGCGAGCTTGTGCCGCGCGGCGACGTCGGGGTCGACGATCGCCGCGACGCGGAGCCGGGGATGCCGCCCGACGGCCTCGGCGTGGATTCGGCCGATCGTGCCCGCGCCGACGATGGCGACGGCCAGGGTGTTGGTGGTGTGGTCGTCGTGGGTCATGCGGTTGCCACTCCGATCGTGTCGAGCAGGCTGGCGAGGGCGCGGGCCGCGCGGCCGAACAGCTCGGGGCCGGAGAATCCGCCGGTCGCGTGGCCGAGGGCCAGGTGCGGTTCGAGCGAGGCGAAACCGGTGTAGCCGTCGTCGCGCAGCGCGGTCAGCGTGTCGAGCAACTGGCCGTCGCCCTCGCCGGCGGGGACTACTTCGCCGGTTGCGGCGATGGCGTCCTTTACTTGTAGGTATTCGATGTGCGGCCGCAGCATCGCGTAGGCGTCGGTGAACGGCGCCACGCCGACCTGGACGAAGTTGGCGCTGTCCCACGCCATTCGTAGTGCGTCGGAGCCCACCGACTCGATGAGGTCCAGGACGCGCTCGGGGATGTCGCCGTAGATGTCCTTCTCGTTCTCGTGCACCAGCACCACGTCCTCGCGCTCGGCGAGCCGCGTCAGGGCACTGATCTGCTTGAGCACCGGATCGCGCACGTCCGCCGCGCTCACCCCCTCCGGCCGGTAGAAGGAGAACATCCGGATGTAGCGGGTGCCGAAGCGGTGCGCCACCGTGATGGCGCGGGCCAATCGGCGAAGCTCGTCCTCGGGATCCCCGACGATGTTCACCTTGCCGATGGGGGAGGCGATGGCGGAGACGCCCATGCCCCAGCGGTTCAAGGTCGCGGCGAAGGTGTCGACTTGGTCGTCGGTCAGATCGACGACGTTGGTGTCCCAGGCTCCGCGCATCTCGATGTGGCGGGCGCCTAGGGCCTGCAGCACTGCGATTTGGACTTCGGGGTCGGGGCTGATTTCGTCGCCGAACCCGCTGAGGGTCCAGGTTATGGGGTTCGGTTTGTCAGTTCGGCTCATCGCAGCTCCTCTGGTGGAGAGCCCTGCGTCTTCCACCTTGGCGCGGGTGATGGACGGGAGTCCAACAGGGGGAGACGATGGGATTCAGCAGGAGCGCCTCTTAATCCGAACCCGTCACAGCTCAGGCCGCCCGGCCGAAGACCGGATCGTCGCCCGACAGAATGCTCTGATGTACCCGGGTCATCTCCGGGCCGGGTTCCACGCCGAGCTCGTCGATGAGGATGCGGCGGGCCGTTCGGTAGGCGTCCAGTGCCTCGACGCGGCGGCCGGTTCGGGACAGTGACAGCATCAGTTGTGCGTGGAAGCGTTCGTGCAGCGGGTGGACTGCTACGAGTGACTGAAGTTGAGGTACCAGGACGTGGTCTCGTCCCAGCCGTAGTGCTGCCTCGAAGCGGTACTCCAGTAGCTGGAGTCGCAAGTACTCCAAGCGCGGCAGCATGGTTCTGGCGAGCAGGTGCGAGGACACGTCCAATAGTGGCTGCGCGCGCCACAGTCCCAACGCACGCTCCGTCGTGTCGTCGACTTCGCTCCAGGCGCCGGCGCGTAGGTGTTCGCCGGCCTCGCGGCATAGGATCTCGAAGCGGTGCGTGTCGAGATCGGACTCCGGAACCTCCAGGGTGTAGCCGGGGGCGCGGGTCTGGAGGCGTGCCGCGTCCTGCTCCTGGAGGCTGCGGCGTAGGCGCATGACGTGGCTGCGTAGCGTCTGTGCGTAGCCGGCCGGGGGTACGCCGTCCCAGACCGTCTCAGCGAGCTGATCCACTGAGACCGGAGTGCTGGCGTGAAGGAGCAGTGTCGCCAGTAGGATCCGTTGGCGTGGGCCTGCGACGGGTTGCCATTGGCCGGCGACGTCGACGACTTCCAAGGGACCAAGAAGCCTGAACCGCATAGGTAACTCCCCGTGTGGTGGAGGCTCCAGCCTCGCCGGTTGTCCTCCCACCGGGCTAAGATCCGGATAACATCGCCTGGTCAAGGGCCTGACGGACGCGGTGATCCGCGATCGGTGGAAACATTCACCATTCGGCAAGCACCGCATGGAGTATCGGCTCCCAGAATTGGAGAGTCTTACCTTGTGTCGATGCCACTCATCAGCCCCTCGCGCTTCGACGGGCCACTAGTGGAACGGGACGCCGAGGTCGCGCGTCTGGAGCAGGTCGTGAGCCTGCTGCGCTCGGGGCGCGGGACCATCCTGGAGGTCGTCGGCGATCCTGGAATGGGGAAGACCAGCCTGCTGGCCGTCCTCGCGGGTATGGTCACCGGATCCGGCGCGCGGTTGGCCCGCGGGCACGCGGTCCGGGGCGATGCCGCCCCCGGCCAGATCTTCCGCAGCGCCTGGGAGGAACATCCGGAGCTGCGCGCCGTGGATCTCGGCGGGGCGTTAGATCCGCAGGCGGCCAGAACGCTCGCGACTGCCTGGGCCGCTGGGCCCGGCGGTGCGGTGCTGCTCGACGACGTGCAGTGGTGCGACCCGATGTCGGTCGAGATCGCGATGCGGTTGGTGCGTAATCCGGTGCCGGGGCCGTTCTTGTTGGTTGTGTCGCACCGGCCGCGGCAGACCAACCCGGCGCTGCTGGACGCGCTGGACGACGGTGTCCGCATCGGAACTGTGACCCGCGTCGTGCTCTCGCCGCTGAACGCGGACTCCATGCGCGGGCTCGCCGGCCGCTGGACCGGTGCCTCGGCGGGGAGCGCTAGCGGGACCGATGACATCCACGACCGCAGGCTCGGCGACGCGGCCGGCGGTAGCCCCCGCAATCTCAGGATCCTGCTGGCGGCCGGCTGGGATCCGGTGCTGTGGCCGTTCCAGGCTGGCGGCGACCCGGGTGGACTGCTGCGCGAGGCCGCGGCGCTGACCTCGGAACTCGACCTGCTCTCGCCGGAAGCCGGGGCGGTGTTGCGCGCCGCCGCGATTCTGGGCGATCCGTTCCGGCCCGGCGACGTCACGGAAGTCAGTGCGCTGCAGGCCGATCGGGTCCTGACCGCTCTCGGCGAGCTGTCGCAGGCCGACCTGATCAGGCGGCGCGGCAACGGCGAGTTCACGTTCCGCGATCCGGTGCTGGCGCACGTCGCCCACGAGCACTCCAGCCTGTCCGAACAGTCGGCGGGCCACCGGCGAGCTCTGGACCTGCTCGCGGCGCGGCAGGTCGCCGCGTCGGTGCTGGCCCGGCACGCCGAGCACCTGTTGGGCACCGACTCCGCGACCGCCGCACCGATCCTGGCCCGGGCCGCCGCCGAGGTGGTGGCGAGCGATCCGGCCGCCGCGGCGCATTGGTCGGGTCTGGCGCTGGACTACATCCCGCACGGCGGCCGGGAGCGCGCCGAGACGGAGATCCTGCGCTGCCGCGCGCTGATCGCCGTGGGGCGGCTGGACGAGGCCAGGACCCTGGTCCACGAGGTGCTGGGCCGCGTCGCGGACCTGCCGTGGCAGCTCGCGCTCCGGGCGTACGGGGCCGCGGCGGACGTCGAGCGGCTGCTGTGCCGGTACTCCGAGGCCGAGGCCATCGCCGCCACCGCGTTGGGACTCCTGCCGGCCCTGCGGGAAGACGGCGCGCTGCCGATGGAAGCTGTGATGATGGTCTACGAGTACGCGCTGGTGCAGTCGCTGCGCGGGGACCACATTCAAGCGCGCGAGATGATTCGCTCGGCGGTGGACACCACCGTCCGCCCCCAGCACACGACTGAGATCGCGATCCGTTGCCTGGCAGTATGTCAGGATGCTTATGTTGGAGATGTGGCTGTCGCCCTGGAAGGCGTGCGACTGTGCACTGGCGCGGTGGACGCGCTGGCAGATCCCCAGGCGGGTCAGTCTCCTGAGATGTTTGTGACGCTCGGCGTCGCAGAGCTCTACCTTGAGCGGTTCGAGGACGCCTCGCGACACGTGAAGCGTGGACTGAAGGTCGCCGGCGGCGGTACGCAGCTGCATGTGGTCCTGCACCAGCTCCTGTGCATCGCCAGCGTGGACCTGTTCACCGGCCGGCTGGAGACGGCCACCGAGTGGGCCGTCCAGGCCGAACAACTCGCCGCCGCCGTCGGGTCCCAGGAAGGTGTCGGCCTGGCCAAGGCGATCCGGGCGTCGGCGATGATCTGGACGCACGGTCGGCGCGACCTGGGGGAGATCCTGACGCTCGTCGAGTCCGCGATCGCCGACGTCGAGACGCACCGCAGCTGGTGGGCGCTGAGCGCGCTCGGCCTCGCGGCCCAGGTGCAGATCCTCGGCGGCGATCCCGACGGCGCGTTGCGCACGATGTTGGAGCGCGCCGACGGTCAGGACGTGGCGGTCGCGCAGCCCGCGCTCGAACCCTCACTCAAGGCCCTGATGGCCATGGCCGCGCTGCGCCTGGGCGACCTGGCGGCGGCGCGCGGCTGGACCGAGGACGCGGAGGCCGCCGCGTCACGGCTCGGGCTGACCGGGCAGACCGCGAGCGCGATGCGCGCCCGCGCGGCGCTGCATCTGGCCGACGGCCGCCCGGACCTGGCCGTGGACGTCTTCGAGCAGGCCACGGACCGGTTCGAGCGCGCCGGGATGCCGATCCAGCGGGCCTGGACCCAGGCGATGGGTGCGGCCGCGGCGGACGCAGCCCAGGGCCACGACGCGGCGCTGGTCTGGCTGGACGCGGCGTCGGCGGCGGCGGACGCGCTGGGCGCGCTGTGGGTGCAGGAGGACACCGCTCGCGCGCGGGCCGAGTTGGAGACCGTGGCGCGGGACGGCGGCACACCGGCGCGCTCGGAGGACGCTGACGGCGCTGACAATGCCGGGGCCGGGGTCGGCGCCGACGGGTCCGGGTCCGGACCGCTCGGCATGCTCAGCGACCGGGAGCGCGAGATCGCGGCGCTGGCCGCAGCGGGCCTGCGGTCGAGGGAGATAGCGCAGCGCCTGTTCCTGAGCCCGCGGACCGTCGAGGCGCATCTGGGGCGGGTGTACCGCCGCCTCGGGGTGTCGTCGCGAGGGGAGCTGCCGCGGATCATCGGCAACCGTGGTGGGAGCGAGGCGGTCGAAGACGCGGGGCGGTGAGCTCCTTTATCAGGATGCCTATATCAGGGCACCTCGTCAGTCGAGACCGTGCCGCTGCGCGTAGCGGATCGCGGCGACCCGGTCGCGGGAACCGGTTTTGGCGAAGATCCGGTTGATGTGCGTCTTGACGGTGTTGGCGCTCAGGAAGAGCGTCGCGGCGATCTCAGAGTTCGATGAACCGCGCGCCATCAGCGTCAGGATCTCGCCTTCCCGCGCTGTCAGACCGTCCGTGAGCGTGGGCTCGGCGGATGCGGTGCCGTTGCCCGAGGTCGTCGCGGACAGCAGCATCTCCTGAACCCGCGGGTCCAGGACCGTCAGTCCGTCGGCGGCGCTGTGCAGGGTGCGGGCGATGTGCCGGCGGTCGGCGTTCTTGGTCAGGTAGGCGCGGGCTCCGGCGCGGAGGGTGTCGAGCACTGAGGTGTCGTTCGCGTAGGTGGTGAGCACGACGATCGCGACGTCCGGGTGCGAGGCGGCCAGGCGCCGGGTCACTTCGAGGCCGTCGAGGACCGGCATGTGCAGATCCAGCAGGATGGCGTCGGGGCGGTGCTCGGCGACTTGGGCGATGGCCTGCTCGCCGTCCGCGGCGGAGCCGACGACCTGGATGTCCGGCAGGAGGTCGAGCATCAGGACCAGCCCTTCGCGGATGGTCGCCTGGTCGTCGGCCACCACGATGCGCAGCGGGGCGTCGGGGCGGGGATCGGACTGGGGATCGGTCATCGGGGGACCTTCGCGACGACGGTCCAGCGGCCGTCGTCGACGCCTGCGGTCAGGGTGCCGCCGAGCAGGAGGAGGCGTTCGCGCATGCCGGTGAGGCCGTAGCCGCCGTTCACGGTGGCGAATCCGACAGTGGTGAATCCGGCTGTGGGGGCGTCGGCGCCGTCGGGCGCGAGCGCGTTGGCGACGGTCAGCGTTACAGCCTCTTCCTCGTACAGCACGACGATCTGGATCTCCCGGTGGGGTGCGTGCTTGGCGGCGTTAGTCAGCGACTCCTGCGCGACGCGTGCGACGGCGAGCGTCTGCTCCGACTGTAGCGGGGCGGCGTCGCCGTCGATCCGGAGGCGCACCGCGCTGCGGTGGAGGCGGCGGTGTTCCTGCGCCATGGTCGCGAGTTGCCGGTCCAGCGAGGCGGTGTCCGTGCGCAGGGCGTTGACGGCGCGGCGGGTCTCGGTCAGGCCGTCGCCTGCCATCCGCTGGGCCACGGCCAGGACCTCGTCGGCCCGCTCGACGCCGGCGTGGCAGTGGCCGTTGCCGTCGCTATCGCTGCAGTCGTGGTCCTCCAACAGCGCGCGTGCCGCCTGGATCTGGATGCCCAGCGCGCCGAGCGAGTGCGCCAGCACGTCGTGGATCTCGCGGGCGATCCGGGCGCGCTCGTCCAGCACCGCGACGCGCCGCTGCTCCGCGCGGAGCTGTTCGACCTGCTGGAGCAACAGCGCCGACTGCTCGGCCTGGACGCGGTAGGAGCGGCGCTGGTGTCCGGCGAGCAGCGAGACCAGCACGATCAGCAGGTAGCCCAGGACACTGCCGGTGTCCGCGTCGGTCGCCAGGCCGCCGGCCGCGATGGCCACGGCCGCGGCACTGGCGATGTACCAGCTGGTCGCGAGTTCCGTCTGGGTTCCGGCTGCGACGACGGCCACGACGGCGACACCGATCATGGAGCTGCCGTGCTGGGTCGAGACGCTTCCGGCGGCGACCGCGATCACGGTCAACAGCAGCGCCAGCACGGTGCCGCGGCGGGCCCGCAGCTCGCCTCGGGCTTCGAGAAGCGCCCACAGAGCCAGGGCGATGCAGGACACTGCGAGCGCCGTCGCGGTCGCGGCGTCGGCCGTCGCACTCCGGTCTCGGCCGAAGGCGAGGGTCTCGACGCCGATCACGATGACCGCGGTGGTCCTCAGCAGCCATTGGGTGGTGCGCAGCACACCGGGAGAGTACCGGCGCCGGGTCACGACGGCCTGTTCAGGCGCGACGTCAGGCCGGAGGCCGCGCCGCTCTCGGGGGCGAACGGGATGCCCATCGCCTGGGCCCGCAGGACGATCACGCCCGCCATGGCGAGGCGGTTGGCGCCGAGCGTCAGGAGGATCGGCGCGGAGGACGCGGCGACCTTGGCGTCCAGTCCGGCGGCGATGACGGTGAAGAGCAGGCGCGAGAGGACGAGCCCGAGCCACAGCCACAGCCCGGCCTTCGGCATCCGGCCCCACAGGACGTCGTCACGCGATTCCAGCCGCATCACGATGCCCTGGGCCAGGCCGATCGCGGCGGCGACGGCGGCTCCGGTCGCGATGCACGCGTAGTCGGTGGAGGTCGGGTGTCTGGCGCCGTGGTGCAGGCCCGAGATCCCGATCACGAGCAGGACCGCGGGCAGGACGATCACGCGCTTGGCGCGCAGCGTCTCGCCGAGGAACTGGCGGGCGATGACGTAGGCGACGATCACGATCGCGGCCAGGACTTCCAGCAGGCTCATCTTCTTCTCCCCGGTGTCGGGCCTTCTCGTGGGCCTCGGTGACGGCGCCGCCAACGCTAGGGACGGCCGGGGTGGTGGAGCGTCACACCAGGAGGTGACTCCCGGGTTGATTGACGCAGCTCAGGCTTAGTACCGGGAGTCACCCCGCGCTGTGACGACGGTGCGGGGGCCGAGGACGGAACTTGGACGGGACCCGACCGACTCATTCGTCTCGTCCAACCAGGGGGAAAGCAGCATGAACGGCCTCACCCAGGCGATGCTCATCAACGGGATCGTCCTCTTCGCCGTCCTCGAAGCAGACCTGGGACCGCACCGCAAGGTCGGCGCCTTCCGCGTCCTGCGCCCGGTGCTCACCAGCGCCGCGATCGTCCCGCTGTTCCTCAAGGGCTTCGCCGGCTCCGGCTCCGGTCTGGTCCTCGAACTTGCGGCGGCCGCCGCCGGCCTGGTGCTGGGCCTGCTCGCGGCGAGCCAGACCACGGTGTATCGCAGCCCCCGTACCGGCAAGGCGGCCTCGCGCGCGGGGCTCGGCTACGCGGCGGTCTGGGTCGTCGTGATCGGCGCCCGCGCGGCGTTCTCCTACGGATCAGTGCACTGGTTCCCGCACCAGCTCGGCCGCTGGATGGTGACGAACCAGATCACTGCCGACGCCCTCACTGACGCGCTGATCTTCATGGCCGTGGCGATGATGCTCACGCGGACGGCGTCGCTGGCTGGCCGGGCGGCGCGGGTGTGAGGGCTATCGCTGGATCGCGCGCTGGGCCGTCGGCGTCTCCGTTCTCGGGGACGCCGACGTGCTGTTCCGCCGTCACGCCGGGTCGGTGAAGCCCATCCGCAGGTGGTCGGCGTGGTAGATGGCCTGGTCGAGCAGTTCGGCCACGTGGTTGTCGTAGAGCGCGTAGATCATCGACTTGCCGCGGCGTTCGGCGGTGACCAGGCCGAGGTTGCGCAGCAGGCGCAGCTGGTGCGAGCAGGCCGACTGCTCCATGCCGACCTCGGCGGCCAGTGCGGTCGCGGCCAGGGGCCCTTCTCGCAGCCGGGCCAGGATCAGTAGGCGCGACGGCGTGGCGAGGGCCTGGAGCGTGGTCGCCACCCGGGCCGCGCTGGCGGCGTCCAGGCGGACGCGCGGGACGGCTTCGGCGGGGGGAGCTCCATGACCCATGCTCGCATTCTACCCGCGCGAACGCATGAACCATTATTCATTTGTTCCTGTAGGGTGGGCGGGTCGGATCGTCCGCCATGTCGTGATCAAGGATTTGCCGCTGATGTCTCCCTTCACCCTGCCCGAGGTCCGGTGGGCCTCCGCGGCGCTGCTGCTGTTCCTGGTCGCGTTGCCGTTGCAGCTGACGGGGACGCCCGCGTGGGTCTGGGGCCCGCTCTACGCCGTGGTCTACGGCGCCGGCGGCTGGGAGCCGGGCTGGGCCGGGCTTCAGGCGCTGCGGGAGAAGACCCTGGACGTCGACCTCCTGATGGTGGTCGCGGCGTTGGGCGCGGCGGCCATCGGCCAGGTCCTGGACGGCGCCCTGCTGATCGTCATCTTCGCCACCTCCGGCGCGCTGGAGGCGGTCGCCACCCACCGCACCGAACAGGCTGTTCGCGGGCTGCTGGATCTGGCGCCCGAGCGTGCCACCCGGATCGCCGCCGAGGGCTCCGAAGAAGTCGTGGACGCCGTCGCGCTTCGGGTCGGCGACACCATCCTGGTCCGGCCCGGCGAGCGCGTCGCCGCCGACGGCCAGGTGGTCCGGGGCGCCTCCGACGTGGACCAGGCCACGATCACCGGTGAGCCGCTGCCGGTGGCGAAGAACGCCGGCGACGAGGTGTTCGCCGGGACGCTCAACGGCGTCGGCGCGCTGACCGTGCGGGTCGATCGGGCCGCCGCCGACACCGTCGTGGCGCGGATCGTGGCGATGGTCGAGGAAGCCTCGGCCACCAAGGCCCGGACGCAGTTGTTCATCGAGAAGGTGGAACAGCGCTACTCGATCGGCATGGTCGCCGCGACGCTCCTGCTGTTCGTCGTCCCGCTGCTGGCCGGCGCCGCCTTCCAGCCGAGCCTGCTGCGCGCCATGACCTTCATGATCGTCGCCTCGCCGTGCGCGGTGGTGCTGGCCACGATGCCGCCGCTGCTGGCCTCGATGGCCAACGCCGGGCGCCACGGCGTGCTGGTGAAGTCCGCGGTGGTGATGGAACACCTCGGGACCACGACCCGCGTCGCCTTCGACAAGACCGGGACGCTGACCGAGGGACGCCCGCGCCTCGCCGACATCGCGGTCCTGCCGGGCGGCGGATACGACGAGAAGCAGATCCTGGCGCTCGCTGCCGCCGCCGAGAATCTCTCGGAGCATCCGCTGGCCCGCGCGGTCGTGAACGCGGCAAAGGACGCCGGTCTGGAGCTGTCGCACGCGGAGGACTTCGCGGCCGCGCCGGGGCGTGGTGTCAGTGCCCTGATCGAGGGTCGTCGGGTCGAGGTCGGGAGCCCGGCGTACCTGCTCACCGAGGACGCCGGTGCGGCGACCATGAGTGCCGCGACCACGAGTACCGTGACCACGAGTGCCGCGACAGCCGACGCCGTCACCGCGATGCAGGAGTCCGGCCAGACCGCCACAGTCGTCCGCATCGACGGCACGCCGGTCGGGCTGCTGGGCATCGCCGACCGAGTCCGTCCGGCTGCCGCCCGCACGGTCGCCAAGATCACAGCGCTGACCGGCACCGCGCCGA
Organism: Catenulispora sp. GAS73; assembly: GCF_041262085.1. Lineage (NCBI taxonomy): Bacteria > Bacillati > Actinomycetota > Actinomycetes > Catenulisporales > Catenulisporaceae > Catenulispora > Catenulispora sp. GAS73. Next base: position 121,059 of record NZ_JBGCCM010000020.1, on the reverse strand, counting down.
TCGTCCTCACCGGCGACAACGCCGCCGCCGCACACCGCCTGGCCGCCGAGGTCGGCATCACCGACGTCCGCGCGGGCCTGCTGCCCGAGGACAAGGTCAGCGCGGTCCGCGCATGGGAGGCGGCAGGGGAGCGGGTGCTGCTGGTCGGCGACGGCGTCAACGACGCCCCGGCGCTGGCCGCCGCGCACACCGGCGTCGCCATGGGCCGGGCCGGCTCGGACCTCGCGCTCGACACGGCCGACGCCGTCGTGATGCGCGACGATTTGGCGACCGTGCCCGCGGCGATCGCCCTGTCCCGGGGCGCGCGCCGCGTCGTGGTCGCGAACCTGGTGATCGCGGGCGCCATCATCGCCGGCCTGGTGACCTGGGACCTGGCCGGCACGCTGCCGCTGCCGCTGGGCGTGCTCGGACACGAGGGTTCGACCGTCATCGTGGGACTCAACGGTCTGCGACTGCTGCGAAAGAGCGTGTGGGGCAAGGCGCTGAACGCCGGGACTGCGACCTGAACAGCGTGTTCTGTGCTCAGGCAGGCATCGGCAGCAGCATGACCGGCGTCGTCGTGGGCTGAACCGACCCGCCGGCCGGCTCCACCGTGAGCCCGATGGTCTGCGCGTCGCCCAGGCCGTGCGCCAGCACCGGTCCGGAGGAGCCGTCGGCGCCGGTGGCCAGCAGGCCGCCCGAGCGGGTGCCGGAGGGCCCGATCATCCACAGCTGGTAGGCCTTGCCCGGGGGCAGCTTCGCGAGCCCGTCGACGGTGATCGCGGCCGCGTCGTGCGAGCGGGACACGAGCACGGTGCCGACGCCGCCGGTGCGGACGTTCGCGGTGTCGGTGCGGGCGTCGGGCGCGGCCAGCAGCGCCGTGATGCCAGTGCTCTGCTGATGTGCCTGATCGAGCTGGTGCTGTTGGTCACCCGCCTGGACGCCCAGGACCGCCACGGCCGCGGCCAGACCCGTGGCCAGCCCCCAGCCGAGCGTGGTGAACCAACGGCGGCGGCCAGCGCCAGGATCCTGGCGGTTCTTTTCGGGTGCGTCATCGTGCTTTCCTCCAGCTAGCGGTACAGCTCCGGATGACGTCTCTGATCTGCGGGTCAGCGAGTGACCACGAGGTGCAGGGACTGAAGGACGACGTGCGTCGGGGGTCTGGGAGCGCATCGGCTCGACCTTCTGGGGGCGATTCGGAGCCGTCGGCCCGTCGGATTGGCGGAAGATATGTCCGGAATACACCTTTTCCTCGAAGCAGGAGTATGATGAGGCCATCCGAGGAAGCGTTTTCGCACTAACATCCGCGCTGGTGTCGCCCCTGGGTCATGGCAGGTCCGTTCGCGGACCGGATCGGCGGCGTGGCGTGGCGATTCCCACCTTCATCCCTCCACCCCTCCGAGGCGACGCCTGCGGTGCCCCGCTGCTGCCGCGGCTGGTCCTGGAGCCGACGCTGTCGCAGACCGGGGTGTTCGACGGCGCCTGGTGGCCGCGCTCGAACGACGTCATGGCCGAGCTGCCGGACCTGATCACGGCGCTGACCGTGCATCTGGGCCGGATCGTGCGGGTCGGACTCGACGCCGATGCCTGGGACGACGTCCCGCGCAGTGTCACCGTGGACGGTCAAGTGATCAGGATCAGCTGGTTCCCGGGTAGTGACCGGACCATCAGCCTCAGCCTCGGATTCCAGAACCACTTCCTGCTCCTGGTCGTCCCGCCGGAGACCGGCCTCGGAACGGCGCGGACCGCCATGGCCGAGGCCGCCGGGCGCGACAACAACGCGACCGCTGCCGAACTTCTGCCGTGAGGACGAGGCCGTGAGGACGAGGCCGTGAAGGCACGGCCGAGCCCCGCCTCCGGCAGTTGAATCCGAGCTCTTATACGGTCCGGGCGCGGTCCGGGCAGGGTCCCGGTCCAGCACGAGGCCGGCCGCACGTCGTCTCCCACGAGCGAACCGGCTGGTACTGTCGACAGTGACACCGTCGTCCAGTGACGGTGCAGCCCACCGGCACAGCGCAGCCACCTGCTCCGCGTCTTGGTCCCCGGTCAGGGTCGTGGTCGCCCAGAACAGCGCGACCGTCTCGAATGGCTTTTTTTGCTTTTTCTCGTCTTTTTCCGCGAGCAGCCGCGATACCGCCTGCCCGCCTTCCGGCCGATCGACGAAGTGAGGGCTCCGCGATGACCAGCTTCGGCTTTCTGAGCACCTACCCGCCCACCCGGTGCGGACTGGCGACGTTCAGCGCGGCCCTGCTGCGCCACCTGACCGGCCAGGACTCCGGCGACCGGGCCGGTGTGGTCCGGGTCGTCGACGCCGCGCAGCCGGCCGTCTATCCCGATGTCGTCGCGCAGCTGGTCAACGGCTCGCCGACCGGTCCGGCCACGGCCGCGGCGGTGCTGAACCGCTGTGACATCGCCATCGTGCAGCACGAATACGGGATCTACGGCGGCCGGGACGGCGAGGACGTGCTGCGGGTCCTGGCGCAGACCTCCAAACCGGTGATCGTGGTCCTGCACACCGTCCTGGCCGCCCCCACCGCGCACCAGCGTCAGGTCCTGGAACGGGTCGCCGACGCCGCGGCCGCGGTCGTGGTGATGTCCCAGACCGCCGCCGACCGGCTGCGCGAGGGCTACCTCGTCGACGCCGCCAAGATCTCGGTCATCCCGCACGGTGCCTACAGCAGCCGCCGCATGTCGCCGCTGGCGTCCCACAACCCGTTCGCCCCGCCGGCGCCGGTCGCCCCGCCGCGGCGCCCGGTGGTCCTCACCTGGGGCCTGCTCGGTCCGGGCAAGGGCATCGAGCGGGGGATCGAGGCGTTCGCCGGGCTCGGCGACCTGAGCCCGGCGCCGCGGTATGTGATCGCCGGTCAGACGCATCCCAAGGTTCTGGCGCGCGAAGGCGAGGCCTACCGCGACTCCCTGCGCGCCCGCGCCGAGGAGCTCGGCGTCTCGGCCGACGTGGAATTCGATCCCGAGTTCCGCAATCCCGAAGTCCTGATGGACCTGGCGCGCAGCGCCGACGCCGTGCTCCTGCCGTACGACTCGACCGAGCAGGCGACCTCCGGCGTGCTCATCGAGGCGGTCGCCGCCGGCCGGCCGATCATCGCGACCCGCTTCCCGCACGCCGAGGAACTGCTCGCCGACGGCGCCGGGCTGCTGGTGCCGCACCACGACGTCCCGGCCATGACCGAGGCGCTGCGCCGGGCGCTGACCCGGCCGGCCCTGGCCGAGTCCATGGCGCAGGCCTGTGCCCGCCTCGCACCCGACCTGGCCTGGTCCTCCGTCGCGGACGCCTACCGGGCCCTGGCCGAATCGCTTCTTGAGACCCGGGTCACGGCAGCGGTATGAGACCCGAGATCTCCTTCGCCCACCTACGCCGGCTCAGCGACGACACGGGCCTGTTCGAGCACGCGCGCGGCGCGGTGCCTCGCCGGGAGCACGGATACTGTCTCGACGACGTCGCCCGCGGCCTGCTCGTCGTCTGCCGCGAACCGGAACCGGACGCCGACCTGATCGCGCTGGCCGACACCTACCTGGCTTTCGTCGCCCACGCTCAGGACCCTGACGGGTCGTTCCACAACCGGCTCGGCCTCGACCGGCTCTGGCACGACGAACCCGGCGTGGGCGACTGGTGGGGACGTGCGCTGTGGAGCCTGGGCACCGCCGCGGCCCGCGGCCCGGCGCCGTGGATCCGCAGCGCGGCGCTGGCGATGTTCGACAGCAGCGCGGTCCTGCGCTCGCCCTGGTCGCGCAGCAACACCTTCGCGGCGCTGGGCGCGGCGGAGATCCTGGCCACCGATCCAGAGCACGAACTCGCGCGGGCCCTGCTCGCCGACGCCGCCGAACTCATCGGAGCACCGCGCCCCGACCCCGCGTGGCCCTGGCCCGAGCCATGGCTCAGCTACGCCAACGCCGCCCCCGCCGAGGTCCTCATCGCCGCCGGCCACCTGCTGGACGACGAGCGCCTGCTCGCCGACGGCCTGGCCCTGCTGGGCTGGCTGCTGGACGAGCAGACCCGGGACGGCCACCTGTCCCTGACCCCGGCCGGCGGCCACGGCCGGGGCTGGACCGGCCCCGGCTTCGACCAGCAGCCGATCGAGGCCGCCGCGCTGGCCGACGCCTGCGCCCGGGCCCTGGCCGTCACCGGTGCCGACCGCTGGGAGGCGGGCCTGGCTTCGGCGATGGCCTGGTTCCTGGGGATGAACGACGCGGGCGTCCGGCTCGCGGACGAGAGCACCGGCGGCTGCTGCGACGGCCTGGAGCGCGACGGACGCAACGAGAACCAGGGCGCGGAATCGACGCTCGCGCTGATCTCGACTTTTCAGCACAGCCGCAAACAGCACAGCAGCAAACAAACGAAGGGGCATTTTGCGTAACCTCGAACTCGGCATCGTCGCGCACTCCCGCAAGGAGAACGAGCACCGGCTGCCCATCCATCCGGCGCATTTCGAGCGCATCGACGCCGACCTGCGGGCCCGCATTCACCTGGAGCAGGGCTACGGCGAGCACTTCGGTGTCCCGGACAGCCGGCTGGCCCCGTTCGTCGGCGGGATCCGGACGCGGGCCGAGCTCGTGGCGTCGTGCGACGTCATACTGCTGGCCAAGCCGATGCTCGAAGACGTCTCAGAGCTGCGCGAAGGCCAGATCCTGTGGGGCTGGCCGCACTGCGTGCAGGACACGAAGCTGACGCAGACGGCCATCGATCGGCGGCTGACACTGATCGCGTTCGAGGCGATGAACCACTGGGGCGGCGACGGGTCGTTCAACCTGCACGTGTTCCACAAGAACAACGAGATGGCCGGGTACTCCTCGGTGCTGCACGCGATGCAGCTGCGGGGCTCGACCGGGGACTACGGCCGGCGGCTGCGCGCGGTCGTGATCGGCTTCGGCGCGACGGCGCGCGGCGCGGTGACGGCGCTGAACGCGCTCGGGGTCCACGACGTCGACGTCCTCACCGGCCGCGGCGTCACCGCGGTCGCCTCGCCGATTCACTCCGCGCGCATCGTCCAGTTCGACCACGACGACGCCGACGACACCGACGACCCGCGCCGCAGCCACGCGCTCACCGAGACCGGACGCCAGCCGCTCGCGGAGTTCCTGGCCGGGCACGACATCATCGTGAACTGCGTCCTGCAGGACACCGCCGCGCCGCTGACCTTCCTGATCGACGAGGACCTCCCGACGCTGACTCCCGGGACGCTGGTCATCGACGTGTCCTGCGACGAGGGCATGGGCTTCAGCTGGGCGCGCCCGACGACGTTCACCGAGCCGATGTTCACCGTCGGGGACGGGGTGCACTACTACGGCGTCGACCACAGCCCGTCATATCTGTGGAACTCGGCGACCTGGGAGAACAGCGAGGCCGTGATTCCGTTTTTGCGCCCGGTTCTGGACGGCCCGGACGCCTGGGACGCCGACGAGACCGTTCTGCGGGCGATCGAGATCCGGGACGGCAGGATCCAGAATCCGGCCATTCTGGCGTTCCAGCACCGGGCGGAGGAGTTTCCGCATCTGGCGCAGGCTGTCTGATGCTGCTGTCCGAGGATTTCGGCGCGGGTTTTCGCCCAACGGACCCGCGCGGATTTCCGCCTGGGTGTTTTCGCCCTCGGATCTGTGCTACAGTGATCTTGTTGCAGTAGTGGTACCCATGAACTTAGTGTGCGCCTGATGCTTTGCGGCTCAGGCGTCTTTTGTTTTACCGGAGGACCTCCGGTTGGGGACATTTCAGCGGCCGGGACTCCGCGCGGTGCGGAAATCCCTTCGTTCCCCACACAAGGAGGAAAAAGTATGACTACCGGTACCGTTAAGTGGTTCAACGCGGAAAAGGGCTTCGGCTTCATCGAGCAGGACGGCGGCGGCCCGGACGTCTTCGCCCACTTCTCGAACATCGCCGCCGAGGGCTACCGCGAGCTGCAGGAAGGCCAGCGCGTGAGCTTCGAGGTCACGCAGGGCCAGAAGGGCCCGCAGGCCGCGAACATCGTTCCGGCGTGATCGCTGAGCAGGGCGCCCGGAATTCCGGATGATTCCTGAGTGCGGCCCGGTACCTGGTTCAGGTACCGGGCCGCACTTTCTTTGTGTTACGCGGCTGCGCGAAGCTTCGTGAGCGCTTCGGCGAGGATGGCGTCGGCGTCGGCGTCACTGCGCCGGTCGCGGACGTAGGCCAGATGGGACTTGAACGGGCCGGTCGGCGCCAGCGCCGGCGGGTTGTCGGGGTCCAGCCCGGCGGGACGGTCGCAGGCGTTGCAGTCCCAGGTCGTGGGGACATCGGCGGTCGCGGCGAAGATCGGGCTCGTCGAATGGCCGATCGCGCACCAGAAGGTCACCGCCACCCGCGTCGCCAACGGCCCTCGTTCGTTCTCGCCTCTGGGCCCTGCCCCGATCCTGCTCCCGCGAATTCCGCTGCGTCCCATGGTGTTTGGAGCCTCCTTAGCCGCGGCCGGCTCTGAGCTCAGCTGAGCGAGCCGTTCCGCTGAGACGAACAGTACGCCCCCACGGCACCGCTGGTCAGGAATCGAGTCGATCGTGATCGCATCGGCGCATAGCGAGCCCGCGCCGAGCGGCCGGATCCCGCGGCCGCCGCAGAACCCCCAGGAGCAATGTTGAGCACATCCGTCCTACCGCAGCAGTCGCAGTCGCGTGACTTCCCGCTGCTGCGGAGCACGCCGCGGGACAGCCTGCGCATCACCATCCAGGACACGCCGAAGGGCCCGGTCGTCGAGCTGACCGGCTACCTCGACCTGGCCACGACGCCGATGCTGAAGGCGGCCTGCACCGAAGTACTGCGCGGCTCCACCGACCAGCGCGTGGCAGCCGATCTGGAGCACGTGTCCTTCTGCGACTGCACCGGCATGAACACGCTGCTGCACATCCACCGCCTGGCGCAGAAGAACGACGGATGGCTGCGGCTGTGCGGGGCCGGCGCGACGTTCCACAAAGTACTGCGGATCACGGGCCTGGCTCCGATGCTGCGCTGCTACGCCAGCGCCGCGGATGCGTTCAGCGACCGGGCGGAATAGCCGAGGGGCCGCCGACCTTGCCTGTACGCATGCGAGTCTTCCGGACCTACGCCCGCGTCTACGCGGACAACGTGGACGCGGCGCTGACGCCCCTGCAGGCTGTCACCGGCGAGCCTGTCGCCACCCGTTTCTCGATGCCGAACGGCTTGGAACTGGCGGCCGTCGGCAGGGTCCTGGTGGTGGCCGGCGACGAGCAGACACTGGAGCCGTTCAGGGCCACGGTGGCGACTCTCATCGTGGACGATCTCGACGAGTGCCTGCGGCGCCTCAGCGAGACCGGAGCCCAGATCGTGCGCGGCCCGCAGGAGGTGCCCACCGGCCGGAACCTCACGGCCAGGTTGGCCGGCGGCGTGCAGATCGAGTACGTCGAATGGGATGAGGCGCAGTGGGAGCGGGCTGGAGGCAGGCCGGCTTGACCGGTTCTCCGGACCATGAGGGCCTTCCGGCCGTCGGCGTGCGAGTCTGATCGCCGCACACCGAGCCGGAAGGCCCTCACTTGTTTCAGGACCGCGTTAGCTCACTGCACCACCGACCAAACGAACGTGGCGGTGCCGGAGACGCCCACGCTGTCCTTGGCCGTCACCGTCACGGTGTACGTCCCCAGCGTGGTCCCGCTGCCGGAGAACGTGCCGTTGCCACTGATGGAGATGCCCGGGGGCAGCCCGGTTGCCGTGTAGGTGAGTGTCTGCGCGCTGTTCGAGTCCACGGCCTGCATCGGGAAGGACACTGCCGCGCCCTTCGGGCTGCTGTAGCCGAAGGGGTTGACCACGCCGACCGTCTCCGCGCCCGGCACGCCCGAGTTCGGCGTGACGTTCGCGCTGATCGCGGTGTTCGCCGACGACACCCCCGCGTAGGAGGCGCCAGCGGCGACCTGGCCGGTCAGCGTGTTCGCCAGCGAAGTCGAGCCAGTCAGCGGCAGGTTGTTCGACGCGTCGCCAACCCTGATGGCGTAGGTGCCAGCGTGTGCCTCCCACTGGTTGTCGGTGCCGGACCAAGAAGCCAGGTTGTGAACCGTCAGCGGGAAGCTGACCTGCGTGCTCTGCCCCGGGTTGAGCATGACGCGCTGGAACCCGGCCAGCTGGTTCGGCGGGTCCTGACTGGCCGCCGGATCACCGACATACATCTGCGCCACCTCGGCCCCGGCCACCGACCCGGTGTTGGTCACCGTCGCGGTCACCGTGGCCTGCCCGTTGGCGTTGAACCCGCCGACCGCCAAGTTGGAGAACGCGAACTTGGTGTACGACAGGCCGTATCCGAACGGGAACGCCGGGGTGATGTTCTGCGACTGGTACCAGCGGTAGCCGATGTTCACGCCCTCGCTGTAGATCGGCCCCGTCGGCGTCCCCGGCCACTGCGCCGTGGTCTGCGCCGGAACCTGCGACAACGACGACGGGAACGTCACCGGCAACTTGCCCGACGGGTTCGCTTGACCGAAGATCAGCGCCGCGACGGCAGCGCCGGTCTCGCCGCCGCCGTACCAGTTCTCGAAGACGCCGGCCACGTTGTTCAGCCACGGCATGACCACCGGCGAGCCGCTGTTGATCACCACGATGGTGTTCGGGTTCGCGGCGGCGACATCCGAAATCATCGTCTCGTCCGTGGCGGACAGGTCGAGCGTCTTCAGGTCGCTCTCCTCGCCCTCGGGCGCGTTGACGTAGATGATCGCGTCCGTCGCGGCCTGCGCCGCGGCCACCGCTTGCGGGATGTTCGTCGTCCCGTTGTCGTTCCCCTGGGTGTACGTGACCTTCACGTTCGGCCCGACCGCGTTCTGGATCCCGGTCAGCGGCCAGATCGTGTTCGCGCTCGTCACGGTCCCGCTGCCGCCGCCGGCGATCTCGACGCCGGCGCCGCCGTCGGTGCCGATCACCGCGATGGACTTCGCGCTGCTCGGGTTCGGGTTCAGCGGCAGGATGCCGTTGTTCTTCAGCAGGACCGTGCCCTCTTCACCGAGCTGCAGCGCCGTCTGCTGGTGCGCCGCGGAGGTGACCGTGTTGGACAGGGAGCCGCTGGCCGGGTTGTCGAACAGGCCGAAGGCGAACGCCTGAGTCAGGATCCTGCTGACGGCCGCGTTCACCGCGTACTGGCTCAGCGTCCCGGCCTTGACCGCGTTGGCCAGGTCGGTCGGGATCGAGCCGGGGAACGGCATCCCGATGTCCATGCCGCCGACTTCGGAGGCGACGTTGTTGTAGTCGCCGCCCCAGTCGGAGGTGATGTAGCCGCCGTAGTTCGCCGCGTCGTCGAGACCCTTGATCTGCATGTACGAGTTCTGACACGACGCGCTGCCGTTGACGACCGCGTAGGAGCACATGAACGAGGCCGGCGCGGACTGCGCGATGGTGGACTCGAACGGAGCCAGGTACAGCTCCTGCAACGCCTGGTTGCTCACGGTCTCGTTGTTGCCGCCGTTCGGGTACGTCTCCTGGTCGTAGGCCGCGACGTGCTTCACCATGGCCTGAACGCCCTGGCTCTGCAGACCCCGCACCTGCGCCGAGGTGATCTGACCGGCCAGGAACGGATCCTCGCCGTACGTCTCATACGTCCGGCCCCAGCGCGGGTCGCGCACCATGTTCGTTGTCGGCCCGAGCGAGACGTTCACGCCCTTGCCCGCGAACTCGGCACCCATCGCGGTGCCCTCCTGCTGGATCAGCGCCGGGTCGAAGGTGGCAGCCGCGGATTCGCCGTCGGGGTAGGCGGTGACCCCGCCGGTCCCGTCGCCGACACCGGTCGGGCCGTCCTGCATGTTCATCGGCGCGATGCAGAGGTTGGGGATGCCGGCGACCTGGCCGATGTACGACGAGCCGCCGTCGCCGGAGAGCAGGGTGAACTCCTCGGACTGGTCCATCGTGTTCAGGATCTGCTGCACCCGCTGTGCGACCGGCGCGGTGGAGTTGAGCCAGGGGCAGACGCCGTTGCCGCCGTTGCCGTTACCGCCGGAGAGCGGGGGCACGCTGGTCAGACCGTAGACGTCGAACTCGAAGATCGAGTCGCCCCACTGGGTCGCACGCTTCGTCGCGTTCACCCGGATGTAGCGAGCGGTCGCCGAGAACGTGAACGACTCGCTCCCGCCGGTCGCGGTGGTCGTGGAGTAAACCGTGTTCCAGTTCGCGTTGTCGGTCGACACCTGGATCTGGAACGCCGAGGCGTAGGCCGCCTCCCATGACAGCGCGGCGGCGCAGATCGAGGTCTGCGAACCGAGGTCGACCTCCAGCCACTGCGGGTCGCTGTACGCGCTCTCCCAGCGGGTGCCGGGGTCGCCGTCGGTGGCCGCGGAGGCCAGGTTGCCGGTGGCGGAGTACGTCGAGGACGCCGTGGTCGGCTGGCCGAGCGCGAGGTCCTGATACCCGCAGTACTGGGTCGGGCCGCCGCCTCCGCCGCCGTTGTTCGATCCCTGGGCGAAGGACAGGAAGTGCAGGTTCCAGCCGCCGGCGTCCTGGGCGACGATGAGCGTCTGCGCACCGGCCGCCAGCGTGACGTTCGCGGTGACCGTCGTCCAGGTCTGATACCCGCCGGTCGCGGGAACGGCGACCGCGCCGCTCAGATTGGCGCCGGAGGAGTCGGCGACGTGCAGCGCGTCGCCGACCGCCGCCGGGGCGGAAACCCGGAAGCTGACGGTGTAGATGCCGCTGGTGGCCACCTGGACCGTGTAGTTGAACCACTGTCCCGCGTTGGTCCAGCCCAAGTCGTAGGCGCCGCCGGGCGGACTGGTGTCCTGGGTGTCGGCGGTGTTCTCCAGGTCTATGCCATCGGAGCGGTAGCTGTTGGCGGTGCCATTGCCCGCCGCTGTGTTGTACGCGACGCCTTGGCCGCCGGTGTCGTAGTTCGCGACCTGCACCGTGCCGGGCACCGGTGCGGGTGTCCCGCCGAACGGCTTGTCGCCGCTACCGCCGCCACCCCCGCTGGTGGTGAGAGTGAACGACATGTTGTGGAAGTTGAAGCCGTTCGAGTCCTGCTTCACCGTCAGCGTCTGCGTGCCGGCCGGCAGAACCAGGCTGGCCGTGACCGTGGTCCAGGTCTCATAACCGCCGGTGTTGGGAACGGCGACCGCACCAGTGAGGTTGGCGCCGGAGGAGTCAGCAATGTGCAGCGCGTCAGTGAGCCCATACGGCGAGGACAGGCGGAACGCGACGCTGTACGTACCCGCTGTAGCGACGTTGACCGTGTAGTTGAACCACTGTCCCGGCGTCGTCCAACCGACGTCATAGGCGCCTCCGGCCGGCGTGGTGCCCACCGTGTCGGCGGTGCTCTCCAAATCGATGCCGTCGGCGCGGTAGCTGTTGGCGGTGCCGTTTCCGGCGGCGGTGTTGTAGGCGACACCTTGCCCGCCGGTGTCATAGTTCGCAGCCTCGACCAGACCCGGCAAAGCCGCCGCGGTCCCGCCGAACGGGGTCCCGGCAGCGGCGTGCGCCTGGCTGGGCAAACCCGCCAGCGACGCGGCGAACAACGCCCCGGCCGCCAGCAGGGTACGGAAAACCGGCCGTGGTCTGGACGATCCCGGCCTGGACGACCGTGGTCGACCGCGTGCGGGCGTGGACCAGCGCGCGGGTGTGAGGAGCCTCATTGCTGTCCCTTCAGTCCCGGAAGATCCCACAGATGGCAGCAGCCATCGGCTGGTGCGTTATCCGTGCGAAGTAATCAGGGAGGGCGCCCTCGTTCGGCTTGAATATTGCGCGCGGGTTAACCACTGTCAATGAAGAACCGGTTCCGGAACCGATCCCGGAACCGCATCCGTTACCGGTTCCGGGCGATCTCTACCACTCGGAGGGCCAGCTGGGGTTCCGCGGATCCACGACGTCCGGCAGCCCCATGTCGTGGGGCTTGATCAGGTACGCGACGCCGCCGGAGCTGTACCCGGGCTTTCCGTTGGCCTTCGTGAAGTTGGTCCGCAGCCACACGTTCTCGAACGTCCGCCGCGGATACACCGTGTAGACCCCGGCGTCGGTCTGGGCGGCCGGGTCGTTGACGATCACGTCGCCGGTGTCGGTGAACCCGATGACGAGCCACAAGTGCCCGTTGCTCGCGTAGTGGCCGTTCTCCGCCAACGTGAACGACTGCGCAGTCACGATCGGGAACCCGGCTGCGATGAGTACTTCCAGCTCGGTCATCGAGTTCAGTCGCACGACCATCGCGTCCAGCCCGTACGAAGCCGCGTAGGCGCAGGTGAACGGCCAGTTCCCAGTACCCTGATACCCGTAGTCGTAGCTGTACCGCGCCGCCTGGTCCACCGCCGGGTCCGCGTAGCTCGGATCGATCCAGGACATCTGATCGGCCGTGGGGGCCTTGCCCCAGTACTCGACCACCATCTCCGTCGAGGTCGGGCTGCACCACGCCTCACCGCCACCGCCGTACACGGGGTACTGCCCGTCGTGCACGTACTGCGCGTACGGCTTGACCGGCAGGGTGATCCCCGTGGCGGGTCCAGGCGTGCTGGCCGGCACCGTGGTACGCGTGGGGACGTCGGACGCGGCCGCGCCGATCTGCCAGACGCGGGGCGTCACCGGCGAACCGGGGTGGCGCAACAGCGTCAGGCGCAGTTGGTAGGCGCTCATCGAGTGCCCGGTTTCGGAGCTCCAGGTGTCGGTGTCGATCTCGCCGTAGGCGTTGATCTGGCCGTTGACCGAGGTGCGTATGAGCTCGCTGTCGTCGAACGTCCAGATGCCCATCACCCAGGTGTCGAGGTGGCCGTCCTCCATGGTCGCCAGGAGTTCCACCTTCAGGAACGTGCCCTTCGGCGTCTCGGCGTTCCAGTGCGCGGTCAGCTGCGTCGCGCCGAAGTCCAGCCGGCGCAGCGGGGAGGTCCAGGTCGCGTACTCGTACTGCGTGGTGGTGTTCAGATAAGGGTCGGTGTAGGAGGTGGTCCCCACCGCCTCCGCGATGACGACGCCCAACCGCGGCCCCGGCAACGCCAGCACGCCGTCGGACTCCCCGCACTGGAAGTCGGACCACGTGGTCCACCGGTCGAACCGGACCCGTGCTTGGTCAGTGTTCTTCACCGCACCGGTTCCCGCGGCCGGGTTCTTCTTACCGTTCGTAGTCGCCGCCGCGGACGTCGCTGCCGCCGCCGTCCCGGCTCCCGCGACCCCCACCGCCCCCACCAGCGCGGCGCCGACGACGGCCCCGCTGGTGAGCACCGCCCGCCGACTCACCGAACCGCCCGTGTCCCGCTGATCCGATTGAGTGCTCGCTGACATCTGTCCTCCAAGTCCCCGCGCCAGAATGTCGCCACCGTGCGGGGCGCGCTTGTTCCCGCACGGTGTGTTGAATCATGTTGAATCCTAGCCAGTTGGCATGATCGGAAGGGAGTCAACGTCGAATCATGACGGATACCCGCCAATGATCTTGGAATTCGAGGCGAGGCCGGTCGGTGCCTACGACGTCAGGTGCAGCGCGACGGCGGCCAGCCGGATGTTCCCGGCGATGCCGGGCGGCAGCACCAGGCGCAGCTGGGTGGCGGTGACCGGCTGGCCGGGCCGGGCGGGGTCGGTCACGAGGTGGCTGCGGGACGGCTGGTCGCTGACCAGCCTCGTGACGGGCTGCCAGGGTTCTGCCGGCGAGGTGCGGATGTCCAGGCGGGTGTCGCGCAGCCAGGCTTCCGGGTGTGCCGGGTCGTCCCAGAGCGAGATCGCGTTGAACGTCACCGGGGCCGGGAAGGTGAAGAGCAAGCCGTAGGGCGGGGTGTTGGAGGCGCTGGCCGCGGTGTCCTCGACGACCGAGTCGCGCAGGTAGGGCCGGGGCATCGGGGCCGGCTGGTAGCCGGCCGGTACCGGGTTCGGCGCGGCCGGGGTGGGGACGCTGCCCATGCCGGGGATGCTGGGGTCCAGGGCGACCGCCGTGTTCGCGGGGTACAAGTTCGGTCCGGTCAGCGGGGCGACGGCGTTGCCGGGGTCGGTCACGGCGGTGACCGGTGCCGTCGGCGCGGCCAGGAACTCCCGGCGCATGTCAGGGGCGTTCGATCGGACCGTGGTCGACCACGCGGCCTGATAGCCCGGGCCGGTCAGGCGCTCCAGACGGCCGAGCCAGGTCCCGACCAGCAGGTCGCCGTCGGGCAGCCAGCGCGGGACCGGGAGGCCGCCGAGGTCCGCGGTGAACACCGGGGTCAGGGTCGGGTCGAGCACGGTCAGGTTGCCCTGCTCGTCGCCGAAGGCGACGCGGCCGTCGGCGGCGACGTCGAGATGGTGCGCCACGTCCCGCGCCGGGTAGCAGCGGTCCAGTGCCCAGCCGGTCGCCGGGTCGTGCCGGTAGCGGCACACGCGCGTGTCGTAGACGGTGATCAGGCCGCTGCCGTCGGGGAGCCAGGCGAGTTCGTCGGCGCGAGTGGTGAGCACGGCCCGGAGTTCGAGGGTGGCGGTGTCGAGGATGAGCACGCGGCCGTCGTCGTTGCTCACCGCGACCGCGAAGCCGGTGCCGTCCGGGCTGACCGCGACGCCGGTGGCCTTGCCGTTGCCGGTGGTGAGCGTCGTGGACAGGTCGAGCTGGTAAAGCGGCGCGGCCGGGGCCGTGCTGCCCGGGGCGACGTTGTAGGCACTGGCCAGCAGATTGTCGACGACCAGCAGCGTCTTCGCGTCCAGCGCGGCCAGCAGGGCGGTCGCGGCGCGGCCCGGGTGCGCGGTGTGCGGATCCCGCAGCCACCAGGCCTGGGACCAGCGCGGCGTGCCGTCGGCGTTCCAGACGGCCAGACCGAGGTTTCCGGCGCTCGCGATCCAGGAGCCGTCCGGCGCGGCGGCGAACGCCGGCGGGCGGCCGTCGGTCAGGCCGGTGCTGGTGCGGTCGAACCAGCGCGGCGTGGTGCCGTAGAGGTCGAAGCGGCGCCGCACCGCCCCGCTGCCGGGATCGACCAGGTGCAGGCCGAACTCGGCCGGCGCGGTCAGATCGGCGCCGACGACGGCGACGCCCTGCGGGAGGGTCCGAGGCAGATAGCTGAACTGATGGCCGACGCGGGTCTGCCAGCGCTGGGCGCCGGTGGCCAGGTCGATCGCGAACAGGTTGCCGTCCCAGTTCGCCGCGCTGAGGACGGCTGACGCGCCGTCGGCGGTGAGGGCGATGCCGGACAGGTGTGCGCCGAGGCGCTGGGCCGCCGGTTGCCAGTCGGCGCCGGGTGTGGAGTGCGGTGCCGGGGCTGCGGTGGTGGCGATGGCCGCGGTGTCGGTCGCGGCGCTGTCGCCGGATGTGAAAAGCGGTGCCGGGGCGACGGTGGTGGCGATAGCTGCGGAGGTGATGGTCGTGCCGAGCAGGCTGCTCGTAGCCGCGGCCGCGGAAGCCCCGCCGCCGCCCGGGCCGGTCAGCAGATCCATCGGCGCGCCGCCGGAACCGACCGTGATCCCGCCGTCCGCGGTGCCGGCCTGCCCGGTGATCAGCTCGACCGCCTCCACCGTGATCTTCCCCCGGGCGTTGACCGGCACCGTGAACACCCCGTTCGTCGGCGCCTGGACGGTTCGCTCCCACAGCACGTCCAGACTCGCGTCGAGGACCCGCACCCGCACCGGCAGCGGCACGGTTCCCCCGGCGCCGGACCCGCCGACCACCGACACCGCCCAGTCGATCTGCGCCGGGCCCGAACCGCCGGAGCTGAGCACCGGCCCGGCCGACACCGACACGCCGGTGATCGGGCTCGGCAGTACCGCGAGGATCGCCGCCGGCCAGTGCCGCAGGTCGATCGGCACCGTGCCGTCCGCGTCGGGGAGGAGTTGCGTCCCGCCAAACACGTCGTAGACGACGGCGCCGGCGGCCAGCGCGGGCAGCGTTACCCGCGCAGGCAGCGGGGCACGCACCGAGTGCAGGGTGTCGGCCCGCCGGAAGATCGCGTTGTCCACCCCGAACGTGCTCGCGTCCGTGCTGAAGATCGAGTTGTTGACCGCCAGCACCAGGCGAGCCGCGCCCGCCGTGCGCTCGCTGGTCAGCACCTGCGGGTCGGAGGCGGTCGCGTGCGTCGTCCCGATGACGCCCGCCAACGCCGAACGCAGAGCACTGACATTGGCCATCGCGATGCCGGTCCAGCTGATCGGCTGGTCCACCAGGACGTTGTCCAGGTTGAAGATCGCCGAGTCATCGGTCAGCTGCGCGAACGCGTTGTCCACGGTCCCGGGCCACAAGGTGTAGCTCTTGCCGAAGCTCAGCCCGAGCGAGGTGCTGCCCAGGCCCGCGACCACTGTGTCGAGGCAGCCGTCGCCGTCCTCCGGGAAACCGGTGTCGCCGGGCGACGTGCCGTCGTGGAATACCTTCACCCCGGCCTGCTGGGCGGCGGCCAGTGCGGCGCGGACCTTCGGGTCGAGCTCCACCCGCTCGTTGACCAGCAGCACGGCCGCGTAGTCGGTGATCGGGCGGACCCCGGGCGTGCCCAGGTCCTCGACGAACACCAGGCTCGCCGGGATGTGGGCGTAGAGCAGCGAGAGGTAGGCCTCGAAGACCCGGCCGGTGTGCCCCGGCAGGCTGCTGTGCCAGCGCTGGACGGCGAACTGGCGCCGGCTCAGCAGGATCGCCACCGGGTCGGCGGATCCGAACGCGCAGACCCACTCCCCGTACTCGTGCAGCACCTCGCTGAGCACGCGGAACATGCCGGGCAGCCCGGTGCCGAGGTAGCGCGGGTCGGGGAGCTGGTCGTACTGGCGCGCCCAGGGGATCATCTGGGTGTAGAGGCTGGCGTTCCCGGCGGCCGCGTGGCCGCTGCTGCCCGCTCCGCGCAGCAGCGCCTCGAAGGCCTGGCCGAGCACCTGGTCGCCGGTACCGCTGTCGTTGTAGCTCTCTTCGTGCAGGACCAGCGCCTTGCCCGGGCGGCGGCAGAAGTCCGTCCAGAACGCGGATCCGAGCATCAGCGGGTACTGCTCCTGCTGGGACTGGAGATCCACCTCGTCCGCCTCGGCGAAGGACTCCGGAGGGTAGAAGAACGCCTGCGTCGGCGGTCCCGAGTGCGCGGCGACCAGGTCGGCCCGGCCGTAGCCGGCGTCGGCGGCGGCGAGCAGCTCCTTGCGCAAGGTGCGCGCGGCCGACGGCACGTGCTGCACGGCGTGCGCGAACCATATGGCGAGGATCTGCCGCCACTGGCCGTCGGCCCGGGTCTGGAGCAGCGCCGTGTTGTAAGCGGGGATCGCGGAGTCGAGGGAGGAGGGGTATTTGCCGGGTGCCGGCAGTCCGGTGGGCCCCAGCTCCTGGTTCCACCAGTTCGCGGCCCAGTGCCAGCCCTCGAAGGCCGGGTAGCCAGACAGGATCCGGTTCGTCCAGGCCAGGTTCTGGAACCGGGTGCTCAACGGGTCTTGGGTACCGAGCATCGTCGCGTT
This sequence comes from Catenulispora sp. GAS73, assembly GCF_041262085.1. Lineage (NCBI taxonomy): Bacteria > Bacillati > Actinomycetota > Actinomycetes > Catenulisporales > Catenulisporaceae > Catenulispora > Catenulispora sp. GAS73. Next base: position 103,799 of record NZ_JBGCCM010000020.1, on the reverse strand, counting down.
GTACTCCGGTAGCGGCAGCGAGGTGTCGTTGGTCAGCAGCACGCTCCGCACGCCGACGCCCTGCGCGCCGTATCCGCAGATGATGTCCAGCATCGCCGGCAGTGCCCAGATCTTCGCCGGGTCCACGGCGTGGGAATCGGTGACGAGCCGGTTCGCCGTCGTGGCGACGGCCGTTCCCGACGGGTCACGGTCATAGCTCGGGTCGGTGGGGTCCAGCAGCGCCAACCCGCCCTGCTGGTCGGGCAGCCGGTCGACGACCAGCGTCCAGCCGAGCCGCCGGGCCCGCTCCAGGTGCGCGGCCGCGGTGTCGGCGGCGTCGAGGTAGTCCGCGCCGGCCGGGCCGACGAACACGCCGGCGTTGGCGGGATAGGTGCCCTGGAGGTCGCCGAACCACACCCGGCGGAACCCGCTCGGCGGCCGCCCGGAGCCGAGCTCGATCGGCTGGGCGGCGACCGTGAGGTCGGCCGCGGTGGTGGTCAGCAGATAGCTCCCGGTCCGCAGCAGGGCGCTGACCGAGGCGGGCACGGTGACGGTGACCGAGCCCGTCGTGGGGACGGTCAGAGTGCTCTGCGCCACGGTCACCGGGCTCGCCCCGGACACATCGTCCAGGCGCAGCACCAGATCGCGGGCCGCGCTGGGCGCCGGACGGACGGAGACATTGACGATGATCGGCTCCCCGACGGCATACCGGAGCCGGTTGAAGGGTCGCGGATCAGGGCTGGGCGGAAGGCCGGTGAAAGCACCGTGATAGTACGTCTCGGTACTGATGCTGACCGAGCCGGTCACCCCTGGCGGACGGACTTCGATCACGCGGCGCAGCCGGAACTCGTCCACCAGGCCGGTGCGCCAGGGGCCGGTGTGCGGCGCGAGCGTCAGTTGCATCAGACCACTGAGATCGGCGGGCACCGCGATCTGGAACGTCGTGGCATCGGTCTGGCTGACCGCCAGCTCGCGATGGTCCTGCGCGCCGACGGAGCGCACCCACGCCTTCCAGCTCGGCGCGGGCAATGCGACGTCGACACCCGGTCCGAACCTGTTGACGGTCAGCGTGGCGGTCACGCTTTCGCCCGCGGTCCACGCCGCGCCGATGTCCTGTTCCGCGCCGAAGCCGGCGCTGACCACGTCGTGCCGGCACAACACCGACCGCTCGAAGGCGATCGATCCGGAGGACGCCGGGTCGGGCAGCGCGAACACGCCGTAGAGCTCACGGTCCTGGAAGCGCTGCAGGAGCGCCTGTCCGCCGACGATCCGCAGTTCCTTGTAGGGCGCGTCGGCGGCGGACGGGGCGCCGGACGGCAGCGGCAGCGCGGTCGCGGGAGTGGTGCCGTCGTCGGGGATGCGGTAGACGGCGGCGCCGGTCGGCGCGAGGAGGTAAACGTGACCGGTATCTGCGATGTCGAAGCCCCCGGACACCCCGCCGTGTCCGGGGGCGGCTGTGTTCTCGCCGATGGTCTGGCGCATGATCGAGTTCAGCACCCCGCCGGTGCTCGGGTCGTCGACCCGGTCCCAGAGCACGGTGCCGCCCGAGTCGACCTTCGCGAGATGGTTGATGTGGTGCGTCGGGTCCAGCACGACTTTGTAGAGCACGTAGAAGACCGGGGCGGGGGCGTCGGCGGTGCCCGTCTCGCGGACGCGGAAGTCCAGCACGAGTGTGGTCGCGTCGTGCCCGAACGGCAGCGGGACCGCGGTCAGCCCGGTGAGCTGCTCGGTCGGTGGCGCGCCGATCACCTCGATCTGGGCGTGCGGCGTCACCGGAGTGTCGACCCCGTCCCCGACCCCGTACTGCGCGAGCGCGTAGAACCGCCCGCTGACCGCGCCCGCCTCCACTCGGTAGCCTCCTCCGCCGCCGGCGAACTCGCCGGTCACCCGCGCGATCGGGTCCGGCGCGAGATCGGGCCCGTACATCCACACCTCGGTGGGCGTGCCGTAGTTGCCGAGAGCGACGTACCCGCCCGCGTTCCCGGTGGCGTAGGTGAAACCCTCGCTCCCGTCCTTGCTGCCGAGGATGACGTCGGTGAACAGCAGGTGCTGAAACCCTTTGCGCGTGGTGCCGTCCAGATTCGTCCGCAGGAGGTACATCGTCGGGCCGCGCTCGGCGATCTCGGTCGAGACCAGGTACACGTCGCCGTCCCGGCCCACGCTCAGGTACGCGTACCGGCAGGCGAAGCCGGTCCCTTCGCGGCTGATCACTCGTTCCATGGTGTAGGTCATCGTCCCCGTACCTCTCTGCGCGGCCCGCTCCCGTTGCGGGTCACTTTCAGGCTAGGAAGCGGTGCGGGGGTCGGAATCCGTAGGACTACGCGCTTTGAGCTACTTCGGTTCGTGGCGGCTGTCCCGTGTCAGGCGCCCGCGCCGCCGTCGACCGGGACGATCGCGCCGGTCACGAACGAGGCCCGGTCGCTGAGCAGCCACGCGGCCGCCTCGGCGACTTCGCGGGGTTCGGCCATGCGGCCCAGCGGCGTCGCCGCGGCGCTGGCCGCGATGATGCCGGGAGTCGCCGCCTCCCACTGCTCCATCATCTCCGTGGCGGTCCCGCCGGGGGTGATGCCGTTGACCCGGATGCCCTCCGGTGCCCAGGTCACCGCCGCGGTCTCGGTGAGGCTGTTGAGCGCGCGCTTCATCGCGGCGTAGGCGGGCAGCGGAGGCGTCGCGCGGCGGCTGCCGATGCTGGAGGTGTTGACGATCGCCCCGCCGCCGCCGCGCCGCATGAGCGCGGCCTCGGCGGACATGGCGGTCCAGTGCCCGCGGAAGTTCACGGCGAACTGGTCGTCGATGTCCTCATCGGTGGTGGCGTCCAGCGGGCCGGGCTGGTGCTGGACGATCGCGCCGTTGTTGAACGCGCCGTCGAGTCGTCCGTGCAGCTCCTCGACGCGGTCGACGGCGGCGCGGACGCTCGCGCGGTCGGCGAGGTCCAGGGTGACCGCGTCGGCAGTGCCGCCGTCGGCGCGGATCTCGGCGACGACGCGCTCCAAGCCGTCGGTGCTGCGGGCGGCGAGTACGACGGCCGCACCCTCGGCGGCGAACAGCCGGGCCGCGGCCGCGCCGATGCCGCGGCTGGCGCCGGTGATGAACACGACCTTGTCGGCGAGGAGGCCGATCGGGCTGGCGTTCGGGCTGGCGTTTGTGCTGGCGTTCGGGCCGGCGTTCGGGCTGGCGTTTGTGCTGGCGTTCGGGCCGGCGTTCGTGCTGGTGGTGGTGCTGGTGTTCGCTGTCATGCCTCCACGGTCGATCCTGCCCGGGACCGGATCCAGGCACAGCCGGTACCACGATCCGCCGCTGGAAAACGCGCACACTGGGGGAATGGACAAGCAGGAGCTCGGGGCGTTTCTCCGCAGCCGGCGAGAGCGGCTCCGGCCGCAGGACGTGGGCCTCCCCTCGGGGCCGCGGCGCAGGACTCCGGGGCTTCGCCGCGAGGAGATCGCGGTGCTCGCGCACATCTCCACGGAGTACTACGTGCGGCTGGAGCAGGGCCGGGCGCCCAGGCCCTCGGCCGAGGTCCTCGCCGGGATCGCCGGCGCGCTGCGCCTCACCGACGCCGAGTCCGACCACCTGCACGTCCTCGCCGGCACCGCACCGGCCCGGACCGGCCTGCACCGCCGCGACGTCCGCCCGAGCATCCTCGCCCTCCTCGAACGGCTCCCGCAGACCGCCGGGTTCGTCATATCCGCCGCCTTCGAGGTCCTCGCCTGGAACGACCTGGCCGCCGCGCTCATGGAGGACTTCGCCACCCTCGCCCCGCAGGACCGCAATCTCGCACGCCGGGCCTTCCTCGGACCGGAGCACGCCGACGCGAGGCCGTACGGCATCTCCGACGCCGCCGAGTTCCGCCTCCACGTAGTCATGGACCTGCGCGCCACCCTCGCCCGCTACCCGGCCGACCCCACACTGACCACCCTGGTCGACGAACTCCGCGCCGCCAGCCCCGACTTCGCCCGGCTCTGGCAACGCCACGACGTCCAGGCCCCCCCGACGCTCACCAAGACCTTCCAGCACCCCGTCGTCGGACCGGTCACCGTCGACTGCGACACCCTCGCACTCGCGGATCGCGACCAGCACCTGGTGCTGTTCAGCGCCCCACCCGGATCCCCCGGCGCCGAGGCCCTGGCCCTTCTGAACGTCCTCGGCACCGAGGTCGGCGACTACCTGCGGTAGCGCCGCGACCGGCGACACTTCGTGGTCCGACGCGCCCGGATGCCGCAGATGGAAATCTGCGTGAATCAGGGCAGAGTCGAAGGCCTCTGACATCCCCTGACATCCCCGAACCCGGCGCTGATCTTCGATCGTCGAGAGGTTCGACCACTCTGCGGCCCAAAACGCAAAATCCCAGCTCAGTAGCCTGAACTGGGATTTGCTACGGGTGCGCCGCCAGGGACTTGAACCCCGAACCCGTGGATTAAGAGAGGCTTGAACGGAGATCGCTGGTCTCAGTCGTCTGGATCTGCGGATCGATGGTGGGCGGGGTGGGAATCGCGACAAAGTGCCGCGATCACTCGCCCGCGCAGGTTCCGATGGCTACCTGCGACGCTAAAGGCTCACTACATGCTGGCCGGGAAGGCTGTTGCTGGATCACCTGCGCGATGGAGGCCGGGCTGCCAGGCGCCGGCGTCGCGCCGACCTGAGCCGCGCCGACGGATCAGACCTGTGTTACGGAATCGGTCTCGCCGCTGTCCTGCACGCCGGGCCGGGGTACATTCGCCAGCACCCAGGCGATGAACCGCGGCGCGGCGGTGTCGACCAGCATCGTTTGTCCGGTCCAGTAAGCCCAGTTGGCCGGGGAGAAACCATCCCGATATGCGAGATCGCCGACCGGGTCGAGTCCGGCGCTCGCCTCGACCTCGCAGGCGTCCCAGAACCGCAAGTCGACCTCCGCGGTCATGCCAAGCCGCTTGGCGACCCGATCGTCTGGCCATCAGCGGAAGATGTGCCGGCCCTGGGCGTTCGGTGAGGACAGCCACATCGCCAGCTCATCGGGATAGCCGGCCGTCCGCCACGTCGCTGCGGCCGCGACCAGGTCCGAGGTGGAGTCGAAACGCTCGTGTGCCACGGCCCGATTACCTCAGCCGGGCTCCCAGCGGCACAGAGGTGAAGCCGGCCGCGGCGGTGGGCAAGCCGGCGCGGCGTCTACGTCGCCGCTTTGAGCGCGGTCACGGCGACCAGCGGCATGTCCGGCGCTCCGAGCGTCTCCTTCCTCAACCGAGGCGATCGGTTCCCGCTGCGCGGTCCAAGTTCGCGGGCTGCGAAGCGGGCCGTGCTTAGTACTCTCTCTGTGTCCCGCCATCGGAACGACCTCTTTCTTCGACCTGCCTCCCGCGGCGGCGCTTCCGACGCAGACTCGGCGCCTCGTGACCGGCATCCCTTCGCCGTAGCGAGAACGACGACGTGTCGGGGGCGTGGGCTAGTCTCGGGACTCTTTAACTGCAGGGGGTCAAGATCATCATGCTTGAGAACGACGGGGGCGAGGAGCGGGACTGCGCGCGGCAGGTCTTGGACCACGCGAGGAAGGTCTTGAGCGAATGGCAGTCGACGTCGGAGGCATGGAATCCGGCGAAGCAACTTCGCGCCGCGACGTTCGGCAACGCCCGCGACTACGCGGGGCGCTTTCTGCTGGAATTGCTGCAGAACGCCCATGACGCCCACCCTGGCGACCGTACTGACGGCTGCGTCCGCGTTGTCTTTGACGAGTCCGAGGGGCCGTTCGGAACGCTGTATGTCGGAAACGGCGGCGTGCCGTTCGCCTGGAGCCAGGTCGAGGCCATCTGCAAGCTCGCCCAAAGCGCGAAGGCGATCGGTGAGGGCATCGGTAACAAGGGCGTCGGCTTCCGCAGCGTGCTCCAGGTGACGACGTCCCCGGAGATTTACAGCGCCGACAGCGGGGCGGTTGCTCCAGTCTCCCTTAGCGGCTACTGCTTTCGGTTCGCCGACGAGGCGGATCTTCGGGTCTTGCTGGATGACGAGGAGTTGGCCAGCAGGGCCGGCAAGGAGCTGCCTCCGTTCCAGGTCCCCTTCCCCATCTCGACGCTGCCTCCAACGTGTGCCGAGTTCGCAGCTGAGGGCCTGGTGAGCGTCGTGCGGCTGCCGATTCGCAGCCGAGCCGCGGGCGAGGTCGTTGCCGAGCGTATGAAGGACCTCGCCACGGCCAAGGCGCCTGTGATGCTGTTCCTGAACCGGTTGGGGCAGCTGGTCCTTGAGCGGCGCGATGTCGACGGGAAGACCCACTCGACCAGGCTGACCCGCCAGGAGAAGCCTGTGCGGATGCGCGCGACCGCCGCTGCAGCGCAGGTCCAGCCCGTCGGTGGGGCGTTGCTCCCAGAGGTCCAAATGGCGGCGGTCGACCTTGGCGAACTCGGCCGCTACCTCGTCACCCGGGGCCGGGTGCCGGTGGAGCGGCTGCGCGCCACGTTGGCGGCGGCGGCTGACGACGATCAGCTGGACGATGCGTGGTCTGACTGGTCGGAGCCTGCGGTGGTGGAGGCTGCGCTGCCCGTGGGCGCGGGGGTTCCTGCGCGCGGCCAGACGTACACGTTCCTGCCGCTTGGGGCGGATGTTCCCGCGCCGCTACGAGGGCACATCAACGCGCCGTTCTTCACCAAGGTCGATCGTACATCTCTCAACCGTCAGCACCCCCTGAACGCGATGCTGTCGCAGGCGCTGGCTGAGACGTGCTTGCTGGCCGCAGACCGGCTGCGGGCGGCTGCCTCGCTCAATGTGCGGGCACTGGCTGTGGACCTGGTGGCGTGGGAGCGCGGCGGGGAGGCGTCCGCTGTCTTGGGGGAGGCTGCGCAGCGCGTCTACGGCGTCGAGTTCGGCGACCTTCCAGTGGTTCCCGTGCTCGTCCGCGATTTCACGCAGCCGCGGTGGAGTACTGCGAACGACTCGGCTGTGTGGCCGTCATCGGAACTATCGGTGCTCACGGCCGACGCGGCCGCGGCTGCGGGGCTGAGCGTCGCCGACCAGGCGTTCGGCGGGGAACGGCTGGCGAGACTGGCAAGGACCTGCGAAGCGCTCAGGGCGCGCATCGTGCCAACTCCAACGGATCTCGCCGAGCACGTCGAGCGGATCGTCGAGTCCCTGCCTTTGCCCAGGGGCAGCAGGCTCGGCCGGTGGAATGACCTCTACCCGGACCTGGCGCTGCTGTTCGGCGAGAACGGCTCCGTTCTGCGCGGCAGGAAGTTGCTCCTGGCCGACGATGGCACGCTGCGGCCCTGCAACGGCTCGCCAGGGAGCGCGGACGGCCGCGGCCGCAGGTCGCAGGAGGCCTTCTTCGCACCGGCGCGGAGCCGAACTGGCCCGGGGAGCGATCTTTCCGTGCCCGAGCTGCTACGCAAGGGGTTGTTCTACCTGCATGCGGGGCTGCGATGGAATGACGCTGATGGGCAGGCTCGGCGCCAGGAGGCCCGGCTGTTCCTGGAGAAGTCTGGGCTCGTCCGCCGATTCGATACCGATGAGCTCCTTCAACACGTCGCCCTCGCGCTCAAGGCCAGCTCGGCGAAGAAGCTGCGCTTCCAGGCGCTGCGTTTCGTCTTCCGGCTGCACCGGTCCCGCGGGGCGGCGACCCTGGCAGTCGCAGGGCTCGGCCTCTACGTGCCTGCCGTCGACACCGAGCGGCTCATCGCTGGCTCGGGCGCTGCGTTCGGCGCCGGATGGCCCGGGACGTACGGGGACGACCTGGCCGCCGTCATCGCCGAGGGCCACAGCGCATCGCCGGACCTGCGGTGGATCCACGAGCGTCTTATCGCCCCGCCCGAGGCGTTCGTCAAGCGGGGCGAGACCGTCGAAGAATGGCGGTCGTTCCTGAGGGACCTGGGTGTCACCGACGGACTCATCCCAGTGGTCTCCTCCGGTGCCCGGATGTCCCTGCGAGGCCGTGACCTACGTCCCGCGGAGTTCCCCCGCGTTGCGAAGACTCCAACCGCGGTTACCAAGCAGTGGCTGCCGGCCATCGGAGCGCGAACATTCGTCGCCGCCTACCCGCAGACGAACTACACCGGTTCAGGTGCCTACCGTCTACCTGGGCAGGAGGTCGCGACCTCGTTCACCGAGCAGGGAAGGCTGGCCTATGCACGGCTTGTGCTGCGCGGCCTCGGAGTATGGAACGACTCCCGCTTCACCGTTGCCTGGTCGCGCTACAAAGACGGACGCGACCGGCATGAAATCCCGTCGCCGATGGCCGCGTTCATCCGAGAGCAGCCGTGGCTGCCGGTCCGCGGCCGTGACCGGTCGGTCGTGTTCGCCCGGCCCGCCGACGCGTGGCACTTTCCTTCCGGACCCGAGGAGGAGCCGTCGTTCGTGCCGACGATCGCCCACCGCGTCCGGCCTCTCCTGGAGGCTGGCAAGGTCCTGGAGCGGCTGCGCGGATTCGGGCTCCCCACCTGGGGAGACCGCCGGGACAGCGCCGTGCTTCTCGCTGCGCTCGGCCAGCTGGTGGCCGACGGCGCCGTAGGCGACGAGGAGCGTCCGGCACTGCAGCGCGCGAACGAGCGCGCCTGGGACGCGCTCAGCATGTCGGGATTTGATCCGGTCGCCGCCCGTCCGCTGTCCGGAGCGGCGCTACTCGCCGAGTCCGGAGACCGTCTGATCAGCGTTCACCTCGAAACACTGCGAGACGATGATGAGCAACAGCTGTACGTCGCAGCGGGGCGCGAGAACCTGACCGTCCGGCTCCTGCAGGAGGCCGGCCACCCGCTGCTGGTGGTGCCCGGTGCCGCCAGCGGTGTGCACCGGATCCTGCAGCGGCTCTACCCCGGCGCGACTTGCGAGGCGGAGAAGGCGGAGCTCGCCGTGACGGTCGACGGCGCACGCCGGCCGTCGACGTCGGCCGGGCTCCGGAGCCTGGGCTCGGCGTTGTTCGAGATCGTGCCGTGGCTGCCGCACGCGGTGGCGGCGCTGGCCGACCACCTTGCGGCCGGCGTCCGGCCCTCGGATGCCGCGCTGGCCGACGTGGTCCGGACCGTGCGTTCCGTCCAGGTGCACTGGTACGCGTCGTTGCACGTCGAGCTGGACGGCGAGCCGGTCGTTCTGCCGGAGCGGTTCGAGGGCATCCTGCCGATGCCCGACGTGGTGCGGCCGCTGATCCTCGCGCCGGCGTCGGCCGAGCGCTCGTTCGAGTGGCGGCTGCTGGCACAGCTGTCGGACGCGGTGTCGCACGTGATCGGCCGGCCGGAATTCGCGATCCGCCTGCGCGTGGCGGCTCACGAACTGCGTGAGCTCCGGGCGGACGTCGCGCATCCGACCGACTCCCAGCTGGCGGCGGCGTTCGCGATCACGCCGCGGCAGTTGGCGGAGACCACGCGCCGACTCAACGGTTCGATCAGCGGTGTTCTCGAACGCTGCTATCCGCTGCTCGTCCACGTGCTGGGGGCCGATCGTGCCCGGACACTGATCGATCCGCCGCCGATCGACGTCAGGGAGTTGCAGGCCGCGCTGGCCAAGTTCGACGCGGAGCTGCCGATGCCGGCCGTCAAGCTGGTGGCCGCGGCGCGAGACGCCCGAGATCTGGACGAGCTGCGGGCGCTCGTCGGGATGGACTTCGCCGGGTTCAACCGGACGCTGGCGGAGCTGGCGCCGCAGTATCAGCAGATCAGCCATGCGGACGCCCACGACGAGGCCGTGCGTGCCTACCTGGACCTGCACAGGTCGGAGATCGTCAACCGGCTCCGGTGGGCGATGCTGGCCCGCTTCGACGCGCGCGAACCCGTGGCGGGCTGGTCGGTTCTGCGCTCGCTGGCCTGGATCACTGCGCCGGACTCCTGGGCGGTGACCAAGGATATCGCGGACCTTGAGTCGGTGGCCGCTCACATCGAGTCGGCCCTGGCCGCACGGCTGGGATCTGACGCGCCGGCTGCCGGCCCGCGGCTGCCGGCCATGGACCAGGTGAGGAACCGGAACAACGCCCTCGCGCGGCGGCTGGCCGCCGAGCTGGTCACCATCGTCAGGGCCGTCGGGCAGCCGCTGCCAGCGGCCCTGGCAGCTGACGATCCGGCCGTGGCGGTCGCGGGAGAGTTGGACGCCTGCGGAGTGCTGGACTTCCGTGAACTCGCCGCCGACGACGTGGTCGCCTGGCTGGCCGCTATAGCTCAGTGGCCGGCCTGCATGCCGGCCACGGCCGATCCTGGCGTGCATCACCTGTCGCGGGCGGCTTTGGACCGTCAGCGGGATGCCGAGGACCGGGCCCGTGCGCAGCGGGCCCGCAGGCACCGGGTGATCTCGATGACCGGGCGGGACTTCGACGTCGAGGGCGAGGACTACTCCGAGCTGATCGGCGCGCTCGAGCAGGCGTACACGGCCGGTTCGCACAAGGTACAGGGGCACGACCGGTTCGTCGTCCCGTGGGCCCCCGGACGGGCTGGCCGGGCGGGCCGATCCGGCGGCCGGGTCGGCGCATCGGACGGGGCCCTGTCCGCGGCCCAGCGCACGGCGATCGGGTTCGTCGGCGAGTGGATTGCCTACCGGTGGCTGTGCGACCACTATCCGCAGACCAGCGAGGCCAGCTGGGTGTCCGGCAATCGCAGCAACGTCTTCCCGGGGCCGCCCGGCGATGACAGGCTGGGGTTCGACTTCCGTGTCGGGTCGGGCAAGTTGCCGCTGATGTTCGAGGTGAAGGCGACCCAGCGCGAGGGCGGCCACATCGAGCTGGGCGAGAGCGAAGTGCGCGCCGCCGAGCGCTACTCGGGCAACGACCGCTGGCGGATTCTGGTCGTCACGAACGTCTTGGACCCCGCGCAGGCGAGGGTGACGATGCTGCCCAACCCGTTCAGCGCGCGGGGCCGCGGGGCGTACCGCGAGGACGGGGGCGCCTTGCGCTTCTCGTACCTTCTCTAGCGTTTCCGTTGGGTATGCAAGCCCATCACCCATCACCCATCACCCATCACCCATCACCCATCACCCATCATGATCAGATGGCGGTGTTTGCCGAAGAACCAGCTGACACTTCTGGAACGATGCTGTGGCCCGCGCAGGATTTTCGTCGGGCGTGCCTGTGGCGGTAGCGGTGGCTGGAGGACCTGTGGTTACGACTGGATCCGGCTGGTTCACAGCGTTCCGGTACCGCCAGGGTCGTGCTCGGCGTAGGACGCGAACGGCGGTCCCTCGTGGTGTCGGAGCGACTTCGGGCGCGGCTCAGTGTCCGTCCGTTCGGTCGTCCGCTGCCTGGCTGTCCAGTTCGGCAAGGAACGGGGGTGGCCTGGTGGGTTCGGCTGGGGGCACATGGCGTGCCGCCTGCCTGGCGAGGTGGAGCGGCCATGGCAGGTCGACTGTCCAGTTTGTGTAGGGCACTGCTCCGCGAAGGTCGTGTGCCAGGGCCGCCCAGTGTGCTGGGTAGTCGCCGTCCTGGAGGCCGGCGACGAGCAGCTCCATGATGCTCTCGTTCCAGACGCGGGCGGTCGGGTTGAGGTGGACGAATGTGCCGGCGAGGGTGGCTGTCTGCAGTTTCGAGGTGCCCAGCAGTGCGTCGGCGGCGGTTGCCGGTTTGCCGCCCGTGCTGCCGAACACCCGGTCACCGGAGTAGTGCCACAGGCCTTTGGAGTGCCCGATGGCGGTGCCGTCGACGCCGAAGCACTGCGGTGCCTCGCCGTGGTCCGCGGTTCGCACCCGCAGGTGCCGCATACCGGCCGGCATCGGGACACTCAAGAGGGGGTTCGCCCCGAGCCCGAGCGCATCGGGGAGGATGTTGCGATTCTGCAGGAACGGCCACGCAGATCTCATATTCTGGGCATGGGTGAGCATGAGGACGTCGGGGTATTGCGCGGCGGCGTCGGCGACCGCGGCTTGGATGAACGAACGCGTCGTGTCCGGTCGCGTGATGTGGTTGGGGCGTTCCTGGTGGCGGGCCATGTCGATCAGGCCTGCGTGCAGCGGCTGCCAGGGTGTCGACGGTGTGCGGATGTGCGTGCGCCGGCCGGTCGGGTCGATCAGCACGGCGACCGGCAGGCCGACCGCGGCGCCCCTTGTGGAGCGGCCCGGCCGGGCCAGCCAGAACGCCAGATAGGCTGGCCGGCAACCGAGCGTTCCGGCACGGGGAGCGGGGAGCGGGGACGGTCGAACGCCGATCTGGCGGAACAGTCCGTCGACGGCTCGGGCGATTCGGATCCTGTCCGCGTCGGGATCGCTCCCGTCCTTTCCCGGCTGGTTGCGGCCGCGTCGGGGCGCCGCGAGCCTGACGGTCTGGCTGATCCGGCCGGCGACCGCCAGCGGTACGTGGACGCCGGGCGGCTCCGCGTCGGCGACTTCGATCAGCGTGATCGTGGGCCGGTTCGCGACAGGTAGGCCATGCGCGAAGCGCTCCCAGTCTCGAGGCGAGGATCGATTGGGCATGGAGGGTATGCGCCGTACTCCGAGGGTCATCGGGCCGTTGTCGAGGAAGACCTCGTCCTGGCCGAGGTCTTTTGCTTGCGGCAGCGTGACCCCCAGCAAGTCCTGGAGTCGGTCCAACGCGAGTTGGGCGGATGCGTCGGACTGGCTGGAGAGTTCGATCGAGAGGCTCGGCCCGACCGTGTCGCGGAGATCGTCAGGGGCGATCGTGTCCCTGGAAGCGGCGGCGACACCTCTGAGGACTGTGCCCGCCGACCGCTTCAGAGGTGCCAGGGGCTGCAGGCTGGGAGCCAGCTCGTCGATCATCCAGTCCATCAGCGCCGCTCTGTCGCGGACCGGCAGGCCATTGCTGACCTGCCACGAGCCGGGCATGCCCGGCGGCCGAACCAGCATGTACGGTGCGTCGGATTCCAGCTGGTCCGTCGGCGCTTCGACGAGCCTGACGGGGTCTGGCAGCTGGTTGAGGCCGGCTCCGTCGAGCACCGCGGCCATGTCCGGGCTCCACTGCGGCGCCCAGGCCGCGGTACCGCGGGCGTCGGAGCTGCGCTCGAGCGTGATCTGCCCCTGGCCGAAGGCGGGCGGCCTTTGTTCTGCCGTCGTGGCGCCGGGCGCAGGCACGGCGAAGTAGGCGGTGTACTTTTCGCCGGCACGCAGGCGGGCGGGTGCCGACAGCCATCTGCGCACCCCGAAGGAGAACCCAACGCGCAGCTCCCTGGTGAACGGGACGGTCAGGATGTTGATCGCGATCGATACGGAGAAGCGGGCGCCGTACACCGTCTGCTCTGGCGGCCACGAGATCAGCTCGGTACCCTTGGCCGCCCTGCACGGGGCGAACCGGATTTCGCGCGACGCCAGTCGTGCGGGGGCGCGGGACAGCTTGGCGGCCACGGCCATCGGGGCTAGCCGCGCAAGCACGGCCAGCGGCAGCTCGACGTCTGTCCGCAGTTCGGACCAGCTGAGATCTTCGACGCTGAGCTGGGACAGCGTCGAGTCGATCACCTTCGGGTCGGCGTGCTGGGCGCGAACCCATGCGCATGCCAGCCGGAAGATCGCGGTGGTGTCGTAGGGCCAGTTGGCGACAAGCCAGGGTTCGTCGGCGCTGTCCTCATTGCGGAGTCCCTTCGCCGAGCATGAGGGGAACACGGCGGAAATGGCTTCATCAAGCACTGATATGGGCATTCGGCCGGGACGGCTTGTGGCGCGGGTGGCGTTCGACAGCTGCAGAAGCGCCTGTGCCCATCGGTCCGGAAGGTGCATCGCGAAGAAGGCTTCGTCCTGCAGGGCGCCGGGGGCCAAGCCCATCGCGGTGACGGCCAGCTCGTCATAGGGTCGGCCTGATTTCCGCACCTCGAGTCTGCGGTGGCGGTCCGCCGGCGTCGGCTCGGGGCCGTGGGGAGCCGCCATGTGTCCCATTGCCCCGCTGCTGAGCGGCGTCTGGCCGTCGACACCCCCGGGTGTCGCCCCCGGGACACCCAGCGCGTGGAGTTGCTCCTGTTCCAGGGCGAAGTCTTTGTGTGTCAGGTCGGATGCAAGCGATCCCGGGATCTGCGGTGCCGGCCCGGTCCGCCCCCGGACCAGCCAGCCGTACCAGGCGATCAGCCATGACAGGGCGGGCTGTTCGTCGAACAGGATGATTCTGCGCAGCAGGCCGCTGAGCGCCGCCTGGAATATCAGGGGTATCCCGGTTGGCCTCGCGGACGGGTACGGTGCGTCGCCGGACTGGTGCGGGGGATGCGGCGCGGCCGTGACTGCGGCAGTCAAGCGGCTGTGCGAGCATTGCAATGCGATGGCCGCAGGTGCGGAATCGGAGGACGTGAGGTGCGCGGTGCCCGCGGGGCCGCGGCGGATCGACCAAGCCTCGGCGGGCCGGTCGGTTGCGGCTTGATCGGCCGCGAGCACTACTCCGAGCGCCGACACATCGGCGACAACCAGCCGCAGGTCCTTTTCCGAGGGATGTACGGAGCTCACGAACAGGGGGTGCGCGAGCCTTGCTCCCGGCAACCAAAGCCCGGGCGCGTGATGAAGCAGACCGCTCAGGAATCTGCACTCGAACCTGATCTGTGCAGGGAGGACCGCGTTGGGGAGGAGCGGCGTCCCGGTGCCGAAGGGCATGGACTCCTGGTGAAGCAGCTCGTAGGGCTCCCCGGTGCGACGGCGCCGTTCACGGGCGAGGACCTTGCGGTTCGAGCGGCTCATCGCGACGCCGTCGCGTCGATGGCGCCCAGGAGGTCATGGCTCCAGTCGCGCAGCTCCTGCAAGAATCGCATTGCCAGGTCGCCGTGCGTTTTCGGGGTCACGACGGCCATTACCCACAGTGGGGTCGCGCTCAGAGTCACGATGAGGATGGGGAGGTGCGTGATGGCGACGACGAGCGGACGAACTGCGATTTGCTGGAAGGGAACGAGGCCCATGGAACGCACAGCGATCTCCCGGTTCCGCCACCCGGTTGGCAGTCATCGAGATTGGCAATGCGTTGCGAAAACACGGTTGTGTAAACCGCGAGAGAGTTATGAACCCTTTCAGCCACCGGTGCGGAGCCGGTCCGGGGGCTCCTTGTGGTGGCCTGGCCGTCGCGACGGCCAGAGACAGAATATCACGGTCGCCGGCGGGATGCGGTGGGATCGCGACGGTCGGGAAGGCCGGCTCGGTGGTTGGTCGCCGCCGGCGATGTCGGACTCAGGCCCGCCGCGCCGGGGACCTTGCCTCAGCCGTACGAGGTCTATTGGAAGGTGCGAAGCACGGGGCTCTTGGCATGTCCAGGGGTCCGCTGGTTCGATGGTCCAGGGATGGACCAGGCCGGAAATGTCATCTCCACTGGATCGAGGATGCCGGGGATCCGCCATAGAAGAGGGATGGTCCAGGAGGGTTCCGAATCGCTGCCTGTGTACTGGCGCTTTGTCTGCCCGTGGAGGCGAGGGCTCGGTTGATGGTCGTCTGAGGAAGGCTTGGCCGATGTTCAGCATGATCGTCCGAAGGCTTTGTGCGTTTCGTAGGTGGGCATCAGCGTGGTCTTCGATTCCGCGGTCATGGTGGGAGGTGTCGGGGGAACGCGACCGGGGCGGTTGTCGGAATGGCCGGTCCGGTGTTCAAACGGTGCGGGTGCAGGGATTCAGCGACCGGGTGCTTGCTGGGGGGCCGCATGTGCCCGTTTGGGTCGACGATGGGCACGGTTCGTGGTTCTTCAGCCTTGAGCTCCCGCCGGGGGCCGAGGGCAAACGCCGCCGGCTGCGTCGCGGCGGATACATCATCGAGCACGCCGCGATCGAGGCGCTCGAGCGTGTTGGTGGTGTGCGGGCCGGGAGCGAGGCCCTGACGGTTGGAAGTGTGGCTGCGGCGTTGGCTGGCCTCCCGGTTGTCACTTCGTCCGGAGACGGTGCGGTCCTACGCCGGACACGTGGAGGACTATTTGGCCCCGCACCTGGGTCAGGTGCTGCTGGTCGAGCTCAACCGCGGACGAGTGCAGGCGATGTTCACCCAGATCGCTGTCGCAGAAGGTATGGCGGGCCGCCCGATCAGCGCGGCGACGTTGCGCCGGATCCACGCCGCGTTGCGTGCGGTGTTGAACGAGGCGGTGCGTGTTGGGCTGATTCTGTCGAACCCTGCGGTGGGCGTGGAATTGCCGAGTGCACCATATCCCCGTCCGACGCTGTGGACGCCGGATCGATTGGCGGCTTGGCAACGAGATGGCTCGTGTCGGACAGTACCGCCGCGGCGAGGTCTGCGGGCTCACTTGGGCTGACCTAGACCTGGAGGCAGGCGTGTTGGCAGTGGCCCGACAACGGCGGCAGACCGCCCGGCTGTGTTGCGGTGGCACCGCCGAAGTCTCGCGCCGGGGTCCGCGAGATCGCGCTGGACTACACCACGGTGACCGTACTGCGCCAGCACCGCAACCGGCAGCAAGTCGATAGCGAGGCGGCGGCGGAGCGCTGGCAGGGTTCTGGGTACATATTCACCTTTGCTGACGGCCGGCCGCTATCGCCGGATCGCCTGACGCGGATCTTCGCGGCACTCGTCCGGTTCTCTGGCCTGCCGCCGGTCACGATCCACGGTCTGCGCCACGGCGCTGCGACCATGGCGTTGGCCGCCGGAGCCGGGCTGAAGACCGTGCAGGCGATGCTCGGCCACTCCTCAATCCAAGTCACCGCCGATATCTACCCCGCTGTGCTTCCCGCCACGGCGCATGCCGCCGCCGAAGACACCGCGGCCTTGCTCTTCTTTGCGCGTAAGTCGAGGAAGAGGTCGATATGCGCGACACGTTCGGCAGCGCTATTGGAGCAATGGTCGAGGCGGTCGGCGGCGCGGAATAATGTTCGGTCGGCTAGGTAGTCGGGTGGGCAGACGTACCGCGTCGGTGGTGGCGTTGGCCAGCTCCCTCCAGCCCGGGCGGCGTCGAGGACGTCTCCAAGGCGGAGCCAAGCGTTCGGCCCGGTATGGCTGATAGGGCTTTCGGCCAGCCTCGTCCATGCGGCAGTGTCCTCGCCGAGTGCCTCGTTCACGATGTTGAGGACTTCCGGATGCGTCCTGCCTGCGCCGCCTCCACCGATCTGAAGGGTGGTCCGGGCCGGCAGAGCGCGGATCATCGCTACATCGCAGAAAGGCAGAGCCAATACTTCGCGCGCCCACGACTCGCGGGCCGGTGGGTTGCCGCCGAGACGGCGGCGCAGATCGCGAGTGAGGTCGGCGATCGCACGTTGCGGGTCCGAATGCCGGTTGAGGACCTGCTGGAAATCGTTTCGCGGGCCGTAGGAGGATGACGCGATCGCCAGCAGCGCCTTCTCCACCAACACGTCATCGCCGGCATGGCGGTCCAGGTACACGGCCAGGGCGCCGGACGGAACCGTTGTCAGAGCGCGCACAGTGATCTGAGCCCGATCGCCCAGGGCGGCTCGGCGGGCGGCGGTGTCCGGGGCGGGATCAGCGATGATCTTCTCGATCCTGGCGATGAGCGCCTCGATGGCGTTGCGCTCTTCGAAGGAGACGTATCGCGCGTTGCGATGCGGATCATTGCGAGCGTCGGCGACGATTCGACGCACTGCTGCCTTTGTTGAGTCACTAATCTCCGGCAGGTGAGTCAATACGTCGGCAACCCAGCGCAGCTGCGAGGTACCGCGGATAAGTCGATCCGGATCTGGCTCCCACATTTCCAGCGCCGCAGCGGTGGTTTGCGCGAAGGCTCGGCCGAGATCGGCGAGATCGGCCGGGGCAGTGCGCCATGGATGAGGATCGCCCCCGTACCGAGGTTTGGCCTCGCCGGGGTTGAGCAGCAGGCGCCAGGTGTCCGAGGCGCCGGATATCCATAGTTCGGCCTCCTGACAGCCCCACTCCGGATCGAGCCCGTCCTCCTCGAAATACCGGTGCATGCGTCGCTGATCGTTCGCAGCCAGTGCCTCGATCCGGTTAGCGAAACGCTGCTCCACTTCCCGCTTCGACTCGCCGTCGCGCAGCGCCCGGGACAGCTGAGTGGCCAACAAGGCAACCCGGAAGCTGTCCAGCTCGGCCAAGGCCAGGGCTTTCAACAGCTCCGGAGCGACCGTCCAGGGCATCGTGCCCAGCAGGAGATGCCGGACCGTGTAGTTTGCCGGGCCGCCCTCGGTGCGGCTGACGATCTCCTCGTGGCGGTCAGGATGGTGCTCCAGGACCTGTCTTAGCATTGCCGTCCAGGCATCGACCTCCTCGCGATAGACCTTGTAACGGTCTTCGTCGTCGATGACGGCACGGTCTGGTCGTCCGGGGTGGGTTGGCAGAAACTCGAAGGCCGTGTCGAAGACCACATCGTTCAGATGCCCTGTGCGCAGGATGAGTTGTGCCGGTGTCGGCTCCGTGAATAGTTCGCGGGTCATCGGCGTCGGGTTCGACGATCGTCGCCGCAGCTCCGTGGCAACCCCCAACGCGAGAGCGTGTGGCCTGCGCGCTCCTCCGAAACTGGCCAATTGGGCCTCGGTGCATCGCTGTAGCGCGTCCTGCCGCATCGCCTCAGTGCAGTCTGGGTGGCTGAGCGCCGATGCGGCCAGTTCGATACCGGAGCCTGCCCAATGGTCGTCCGCGCCGTCGAGACCTTGATCGGTTGCTGCTTCCAGCAGCCACGAAGGCGCGGAGGTCTGAAACGGCGCGGCCAGCAACGCAGACAGCAGACGTCGCCGATCATCGCCGTTAGTCAGCGCTGTGGCCTGCTTTGCCACGAATGACGCGACCGCCGATCCGGGTGTGGCCTGCGCTGCAACGGCGGTCAGGAATCCAGCGGGCAGAGCAGGATTCATCGAGCCCATTGAACCTCCCAATTCGTAACACCGGCACTGCCAATCCTGTCCTACGTCACGTTCTGTGCGCAGTCGATGCCTATTCTGCAGAGCTACCGCGGCGCCGCAGCCATTGGGCCGAGACGGCCCACGGGCCGCGGGCCGCTACGAACGGGTCGGCCGCAGCGTTGTCATGGCATGGTCGACTATTCCTCTCATGGCCTGCCTCTGGAGTCCTATCGGCTGACCAAGGCCGATCATCGCGGTGAGGCCGATCTGGAACGGAAGATGGAGTGGATCAGGATCCAGCTCGAGAACGCCGCACCCGTTTCGGAGGAGAGCTTGCAGGAACTGATGAAGATACTCGGACCACCGACCCCGGATCATGAGCGCATGCGCATGCGCATGCGCTGGCGCCTGCGCCTGTTCTGCGGTCATATCGTCGAGACTTCTCGTCACGCGCGCAACGAGGATCCGTTCGGCAGCAGGCGCGAGCACAAAGAGTGTTCCGACTGTGATGACCACGACCAACTGATCGTTGCCTACGAATCGATCGGGCTGCTCGCGTCGTCGCCGGACTCCTGAGAATGCCACCGCGCGGCAGGCTCGTGCCCTCCGCGCCATGTGGCCAGGCGTTCGAGTAGCCCACGGGCCAGCGGTTCGATCTGGCTCTCTTCGAGAGGGAACGCGTCCCAGCCGTTGATGGAGATGCTGAGTGTGGTCTGCGATTCCTCGTCGGGGTCGTCGGGACGGATCTGTATGAGGCTGAGTCGGGCAACCGTTCCCGCGTGTCCTGTCGTGTTCTGATCGAGCGGCAGGAAAACCTCCGACACGCATGCCTGTTCCTGCGAGTTGGAATTCTGCTCAGTGGTGCTGCTGCCAACGTGTTGCGTTGGGTCGCACCACGAGGTGTGGGCTGTAGCCGGCCCGAGGGCGGTTGTGCTGTCGGCGGTCACTGGGACACCTGGCCGTGGCTGGAGTACTTGGCGATGGCATCGGTGATCGTCGTGGTCGCGACGCGGGCTGCGAACTCTTGGTCGAGTGTGCTGTTGATGATGGCCAGCCACATCCTGTCGAAGTGTCCTATGTATGTGTAAACGCCTTCAGGCCAGTCGTCGATCGCCTCGGTGCGCGGGTAGACGTGCAGACCCGCCTGCTGTGCCGCCTCCAGCCATGAGTCGCACACGGGCACGGTGCTGCAGAAGCGCGCGTCGATTGCTAGAAGGACGCAGGCAAGCGCGTATGGATCTGCGCGTGACAGCGCTGCCTCCAGCGCTTCGAGGCGTTGACCAGCACGGCTGAGGATCCCTGCCTTGGTTTCCGGATCTGCCAGCGGGGTCAACATTTCATCGAGTTGGCTCACGGCGTCGTCTGTGTGGGGTACTGATCGACTAGCTTTCGCCGGCCGGGCCGCCCCGTTTGCTGGCCTGCCGTGTTCGCCTTTGGTTCGGGATTGTGTGCGTGATGCTCGAAGATTTGATGTCGCAGGTGTTTTCCTGTGTTGGGTTGAGACGGTGCTGGCCATGTCGACCTCCGTGGTGAACGACCCGGCTCTGAAGCGGTGAAGCGCCAATGACACCAGGTTGCGGAAGGGGTACGCGCGCCCGCTGAGCATCCGCCCGCAGCGACACATAGGCAACCTTTTGATCTGTGGTTACTACTTTCGAGTCACCCAGCGGCGGACAATGATCGGCGTAACCTCGGGTTCCGCAACGGACGGCTGGTCCAGTGAGCGACTCGCATTCGGCTGTGATGCCGCGCCATGCCGATGCGCCCGGGTGGCCGCTCGTCCGAGTGAACAGATGCCGGAAGCGGCGTCCGGCCGGTCCTAGGCATCCACGCTGACTGTGACAGGCCGCGCTGTTTCATGTGACGTGAGGTGTGCTCGGTCGATCAGAGTGAGCTGGGTCCATCCCTGAGAGGACTGCATCGTGACGTCCTTCCCTGTCGCGGTAGACCGTTTGGAAGCGCCGATCTGCGTCGCCGACCCAGAGCCGAAGCGCCACCACGTCACGGGCGAGATCGTCACCGACCGTCAAGGCAACCCGCTGTGGACCGTCGCCGTCACCATTCAGCGACTTGGCTCCAGAATCGCCACGGTGGTCAACGTCTCCACCGCCACTGAGCCGCATGGCATCACCAAAGGTATGCACCTGCGCATAATCGATCTTGACGCAACACCTTGGAGCCTGGATGGCCATTCCGGGGTCGTCTTCAAAGCCGCCCAGATCATTCCCTGCCCCAACGCAGGCTGGCGACCAGTCGGGCCACATGATCCGCCCTGGATTCGATAAAGCCACTGGTCCTTCGACGCGTTGACGATGACCATGCGGTACCGCTGGTACCTCGCCACCGGCACCCAGTCACGCCCGTGTTGGTGGTGGACGAGGTGGCCGTGAGCTGCCGATCGATCTGCTCTGTCGCGCGTATTCGGCTACTTGCTGCGCGGAAGGTAACGCGCGGGGCTGCTCTCGTCTCTACGTAGTAGCGAGTCCTGCCGGCGGGCCGTCGAAGCTGTAGCTCTCGGACGAGGCTCTCCGGACAGTGCCGATCCGGTGTTCCGTGTGCGGAGGTGGTTTGGTGGTACGTGCTCAGAAGCAACGCTTCGCCACGGGTGACAGTTTGCCCGGGTACGAGCAGCCGGCGTTGTTTCCTGTGGAGGTGTTCGCGGAAACACTGACTCGTATGAAGTTCGAAGTGTTCTTTCGAGCCGAGATGCCTCGTGTGATTCACTATTTGATGCTTACTGGCGCCTGTTTCGAAGAGGCGTCGGACGCGGCGCAGACCGCGTTCGCCGCTATGTGGCCACGGTGGGACCAGATCAAGGCGCCGAAGGCCTACGTGCGTGTCGCCGCGCGCAACGCATACCTGCGAACGACCGTCGGGGAGTACTCCGCTACTCGACCTGTCCCCATTCCGGAGTGGTTCGATCAGGAAGAGCAGCTACCTCAGTTGTGCGCGGCGGAGTTCTCCGAGCAGGAATCGGCGGTGGTCGCGCTGATCGCTGCCCTTCCTACGATGCAGCGGCTGGTCATGGCCTGGACCTTCGACGGTTTCAGCCCCGCCGAGATTGCTGACGTCTTGGGCGTGGATACCGGGACGGTGCGGCAGAACCTGTTCAAAGCCCGCAAAAAACTCAAGCAGCAACTCATTGAGAACGGGGGCGGTTCATGAGCTTCCGCATGCGTCGGCGCGGAGAGATGAGCGACGGCGAACTCGATGCCTTGCTGGCCAGCGTCCAGCAGAAACAGCTTGCTGAGATCACGCGGCGACTTGATCTGGACACCGCCTTTCAGGCCGTGCTCGACACCGTCACACATCAGCCACCGGCCATACCTGCAGGCATAGCCACTGGAAGCGAATGGCCCCAGGACCGCGACAAAATCACCGTGGATGTTTACAGCGATGCTGTATCAGTGGTCTGTGAGGTGCTTACCGCGCTGGATATGATCCTCGACCGGTTCGTCGACACTGAGGACGCTGCGCGTGCCCACACTGCGCGCAGCACCGGCTTCGTGATGGTGGCAGGTGGACACCTAACCGGACTGATTCGTGGCCTGGCCCAGCGTGCCCTGACCCGCCCGCAGGCATTAAGCGTCTTCGACCTGGTGGACCACAACCTACGCGAGGCGACATTGCTGTTGCGCGGTGAACGGGAGATCGCCGGATCGCGTGCCATCCGGCAAGCATGCCAGGAACGTGCGGCGGTCCTGGCCGATGCCGTGGCCCGTCTGCCCGAGCTGCGAGCCCGCGTTGCCGCTTTGTTCGACGACGCACCCCGGGTGGCTGACCTTGTCGGAACGCCCGGATGAATCAGCCCTGACAGGCACCACATCGCACCTCATCCGCATCGCACCACAGGGGGGACCAGAATGAGTAGTCGACGCAAGCGCCGGAGCAGGAACGGGATCCCGGCTGGCGCAACGACCGACCTGTCACAAGTTCTTGACGCGCTCCAGGACACTACGACCGAAATCGCAGCCCGGTTCATCAACGATCCGGAGATTGGCGGAGGGCTCCCTCGACTGTCTGTCGAAGAATTCGAGCCGGCTAACGCGCTGCCAGTGGCCATGTTCGAACCTGTCGAGACTGTCCAGATGCGTCATGGCAACGGCGATGTCAGTGAGAGCCAGGTTGAAACGATCATCCAGCAGGGATTCAGTCGCTGGCGACAGATGGTGTGTTCAATGCTCTGGAGGGCTGGTCGGTCCGCCAGACCGGCGACGGGATGGAGCTATGGGATTCCGGTGGCCTGTGGGCCGTTGGCCATGGTGCTCTTGGCGCTAAGTGGCTCCAAGCAGCCGAGGATCTCGGGCACGTGCTGGTCGTGTACGGACCGCGAATCGGGGTTCGACAGCCGGTCAGCGGTCGCTGGGATGCCGCTGCCAAGGCTGCCGAACTGCGGTCGGCCAGGCAGAGTGGAATTGTCGCCGCAGCGGTAGTTGCTTGGCGCGGTCTGCAGCCGCCTGATGTGGCTCCGTATCCAGATCCGCGGTACAACCCCACGACCGGCGAGATCGACATCGGGGTCAACGCCGGCGGCGAGTCCTCGACGTGGCGGCTTCTCGAACCGGGCGTCGGTGTTCGGCACGGGCTGATCGTCGGCCCGGAGGGCTGGGGGAAGACCAACACTTTGAGAATCTTGAACCTGGGGGCGCTTACCTCGAAGCGCTTTGTGCTGTGGGCTGCTGATCCGGCTTGCCGTAGCGACCTGACGTGGATGAGCGATATCGCTGACTGGATAGCGACTGGATCGCAGGAGACCGTCGAGATGCTACGCGCCGCCGGCAACGCGGTTGCCGCCCGCTTGGTTGAAGGCGGCTACGCCGAGCCATTCAGTGCCAAGCCCGGGATCCTGCTCACTGTTGACGATGGTCAGCAGGTGTTTGCCGGCAATCCAGAGGCCACGCGGTTGGCCGAGGCGATCGCCGCGGATGGAGGCCGCGCCGGAGTGGCGCTCGTGGTCACCACGCGTGGAGCTGACCTGGCCTACTTCGGCGGAAGCGCGAAGCTACGTGCTGGCCTCGCCGCTGGAGTCGCCATGGCTATGGGTCCGGATGCCTACGGCATCCACGACATGCTGCGAGTTGATGGCGGGACGGACTGAGCCGCCGGTCGGTGAAGTTCGCGCTGCGGGAAGATGTATCGCGCCAGGAGAATAACGGCGTGTATCTGCGTGCGTTCGTACTGTACTGAAAGCCCCGAGCAGGCTGGCCCGCTATACGTATAGAACGACACAAAACCGTCGCGATGGTCGGGTAGTTGGCGACGGGCCTTACGCTTTGGGCTGGAAAGCATGCGTTGGCGACGGCAGGAGGTCGGATGAGCGGGGTTGTCGGTGAACTGGCGCGTGCTAGTGATGCCCTGGCTCGTCCGACTCTGCGGCTTCTCGACGGCAAATGGGGTGCGTTCCGGGTCGCCGTGCTGCGCAGCGCCTTCTCTCGGGACCAGCGCTCGATCCAGGTGGATGCGCTGCATGCGCAGATCGACACCTTTCTCGACGAGATGCTCGCCGAGGGTATCGACGTGCCAGCGTCGGAGAGCGGCCGGGGACTGTGCAAGGACTGGGTGAAGAAGCAGTGGTTGTTCCGGGACAACGCCCCGGATGGCAGTTTGGTGTACTCGCTGACCTCGGCGTCGTTGGAGGCCCTCGATCTGGTCCAGAGCTTGTCCCGGGACCGGGCTCTGGTGTCCGAGTCACGCCTGAACATGATCCTGGAAACAGTCCGGCGCTGGGCGACGGAAGCGTCGGCTGACCCCCAGGACCGAATCGATCGCTTGAGTGCCCAGATCAGCGAGTTGGAGGCCGAACGCAGGCGAATCACCGCGGGAGGCACCGTCGCCGCCGCCTCTGACGACCGGATGCTCGACGGCTACGCCAACCTCATGGACCTGATCGGTCAACTGCCCTCGGACTTCAAGCGGGTCGAGGAGGCGATGCTCGACATGCACCGCCAGATCCTGAAGGACCTGCGTGACGAGGAACGCATGGTCGGCGATGTCCTGGACGAGTATCTGGAGGGCCAGGACCGGCTGTTGCGGACCACCCCGCACGGGCGGGCCTTCGACGGAGCGTTCGAGCTGCTTCGGGACGCCGATTTGATGAGCGAGCTGCGGGAGAACATTCAGCTGCTGCTCGACCATCCGGCCGCTGTGGCGCTGGAGGCCCGGGACATTGGTGAGATGCGTGGCACCGTCGCGGTGATTCGCCAGGGCACCAGGGACGTCCTGGACCAGCGGCACCGATTGTCCAAGACCCTCAAGGAACACATCGTCACCAACGACCCGCTGGCCGAACGTGAACTGGAGCGAGTCCTGCGCGGCATCCAGCGGGAATTGACGACGTGGATGGAGACCGCCGGCCCCAGGTCTGCGGTTGATGTCCCCTTGCTGCCGCCGATCGTGAAGATCGGTCACCTGCGGGATCGTATGTGGGATCCGGCCTCGGCCGCGGTGCCTCCTCCGCTGGCACAGGCCGATGACGACATCCCAGAGCCCCCGAGCATAGAGGAGCTACGCGCGGCTGGTGGCCCCTCGCTGGAGCAGATGCGCGATGCCCTTATCGGTGCCTTGAACGACGCAGGCGTTGCGACAGCCGGTGAGGTGTTCAACGGCCTCCCGATCGAACTGCGCCGGCCCGTTGAGATCCTCGGGTTGCTACACACCATCGCGAGCCTTGATGACCCCTCTATCGCGGCCGGCGGCACCGAGGACTATCAGGCAATCCGGCCCGACGGGCAGCATCGCGGCTTCGGCGTTCCTACCGCCCTGTTGTCCTCTCACCACGCTGAAAGACTCGCCGCCGCGGCAGACGAAGGAACCATCGATGTTTGACACTGCCCCCTCGCAAGCCGACGACAGCTACCAGAGCACCTTGGGTGAAGACGACCCCCATGCTCAACCCGCGTCCGACGACTTCGCAGGCGAGACTGACCAGTCCACGCTTGCCTTGTTCAGCGGAGACGACGGCACTCTGGGCCTGGACCAGAGGCGAGCACTGGTGAGCCTGCTTCGGAACAAATTCGTATCCGCGGCGGGCAACCCGACCGAGTGGCGTGTCATCCGCGAGCACAGCCAGCTGATCAAGTCTCGGCTCAACGACATGTTCCTGGACCTTCACCTGGACCTGCAACATGAGGTCGCGTACAAGCGGAAAGTCGTCTCCGACGCCGGTGCCGACTTCCCCACCCTGTTGCAGGACACCTCCTACACCCGCGAAGAGACCATCTGCCTGGTGTTCCTGCGGCATCGCTATCGCACCGAGCAGCAAGCCGGACACGACGACGTCACTGTCGAACGTTCCGAGGTGCTCGAGTACATCAAGATGTACCGGCCGCCGCACGCCACCGACCGGTCGCGGGACAACAGCCGTGCAGAAAAGGCCATCGACAGCATGATCGCCGCCAAGGTGCTGACTCGGACGAATGACGCCGACAGACTGCGGATCTCGTCGGTCATCGCAGTCCTGCTGCCGCTTGCTCGGCTGGCTGAGCTGCACGAGTGGCTGATCGCCAGGAACAGCGGCCAGCAGGCCGATACGGAAGACCTCGCCGACAACGTCGATGCGGATGTCGCCGACGAGGTGGAGGAGTCCGACGACGTGATGGACATGGAGGCATCGGCGTGACCGTGTACCAGGACTCGATGTTCTACATTCCTGGAGCCGATGCCGGCGTTACTCAGTGGAAGGTGGAGAGCCTTCAGCTGGTCAACTGGGGAGGTTTCACCGGGCACGCCGAAGTGGGCTTCGCACCCACCACGACACTGCTGTCCGGGGCATCCGGCACCGGCAAGTCCACGCTGCTGGACGCCTATATCGCCGTGATGATGGACTCCTCAGTCCCGTTCAACGGTGCCTCCAACGACGCCACGGTCGGCCGTGCCCGCAGCGCTGACCAACGCAGTCTGCTGTCCTACCTGCGCGGAAAGAAGGACATCGGACGTGATTCGGCCACCGGGGAGTTGGCAGACCAGGTGTTGCGTGGGCAGGGCGAGCCCACCTGGGGTGCGCTCGCCCTCACCTTCGTCGACGACCGCGATCGGCGCTATACCGTCGCGCGGCTGTACTACGTGCCGCGATCGGCAGCGCGCGACAGCGACCTCCTGCGCAAGATGTGCACGGTCGACGGCGTGATCGACCTGCGGGATCTGGACCGTTTCGCGGGGGAGAGGTTCGACCGGCGCTCGGTTACGGCCGCCTTCCCGAACCTGACTATGCATGACAGCTACAACGCGTTCGCGCAGGCGTTCTTTACTCGCCTGGGGATCGGGGCCAACGGTGATGGCACCAAAGCACTGCGCCTCTTGGCTCGTATTCAGGCAGGCCACCAGGTCAGCTCCGTCAACGACTTGTACACCGCCATGGTGCTGGAGTTGCCAGGAACGTACGTGGCTGCGGATGATGCGCTGGAGCATTTCGGCGACCTGGAGGACGCCCACACCGCGATGGCTACCGAGGAAGCCAAGGCCAGGACCCTGGAACAGATCCCGAGCTTGTTCGACACTCGGGAGAGCGAACTGGCCAAGACACGCCTCATTGACGGCCTCGGGATCCACATCACATCCGGTGACTCGGCGTTCGGGCTGTGGAAGCTGGCGCGCGAGGAGAACCTGCTGGAAGCGGCCGAGACCGCGAACCGCTCCGAGCATGGCAAAGCCAAGACCGCGAAGAACGACGCGGAGGCACTCCGTATCGGGCTCACCAAGCGCAAGGCAGGTCTGGAAGCCGATCTCGGTGGCAACGACGCCAACGCCACGATCACCGAGCTGGAACGAACCATCGAGCAGCTGCAGCAGACGCACCGTGAAGCAGTGGTACGCCGCGATACCTTCGACGACAACACCGTGCGTCTGGGCCTGACGTTGGTCGACGAGGCCGGCTTTTCGGCAGCCCGAGAGGCCGCGGTCGGCTTTCTGGCCGTCTACGACGACGTTTCGAAAGCTGCTCGCGACGCGCGCGATGCGATCCGCGACGAGTCCCGCGAACCGCTGGCGCGCAAGCGTGAACTGATCGAGGAACAGGAGTCGCTGTCAGGACGCGCTGGACGCATGGATCCCAAGCTGCACGCGGTCCGCGTGCAGATCGCCGAGGCGGCTCGCATCGATCCCGACATGCTGCCGTTCGTCGGCGAGCTCATCGACGTTCTGCCTGAGCAGCGGCAATGGCGTAAGGCCATCGAGGCCACGCTGTTCGGCGTGGCTCGCGTGATGCTCGTCGACATCGCCCTGCTCGATGACGTCTCGAAGGTCATCGATCCGTTGCGACTACGCGGCCGGATCAGTTTTGAAGGCGTCGACTTGAATGTGGCTGCTCGCGTGCGGCACCTGGAGTCTGACCGCATCTCTGGAAAGCTCGCCTACAAAGAAACGCCGTTCACAACCTGGGTGCAGAACCGCATCAGCGCTGACAACACCGACGCGCTGTGCGTAGAAAGCCCACAACAGCTGCGCGGGCCAGGCCTTCGCGTCACGGTCAACGGCCAGATGCGGCAAGGCTCCTCCGGCTCGCATGGTGATCGTGGCGCCCCCAACGTCATCGGCTTCACCAACACTGAACGCCTCGTGGAGATTGGTGAAGAACTCGCGGCGATCGAGGGCACCCTCGAGCAGCACGACAGGAAGCTGGCTGCCGCCGACCTGAAGATCAAGGATCTGGCCGATGACCGGGTAGCCCATACCCATGTCGCAGCCACTGCCAGCTTCCGGGACATCAACCCCGACGGCATCGAATCTGAAATCCAAGACAAGCAGCGGCTCCAACAGGAGATCCTCGACTCTGATGACACGCTGCGTACCCTGCGGGCCGACCTCGAAGCGGTCGCGAAGCAACTTACCGGCGCGGATCGCGACTACTACGGTGCCGAAAAGCGTATGTCCGAGCTCGATGACGCCTGGAGCAGGCTGGTCGAGCGCAAGGACACCGTCAGTGGCGCCATCGACCGGATCAACGCTGCGCAGGCGGTCACCCTGACCGATGAACAGATCGCCCACCTCGACAGCGAATTCGCCGAAGTAGCCACCGACGACGATCTGAAAGGCTTTGCCGACGGCGTCAAACGCCTGCAGCGGCGCTTAGCCGGATCCGCCGATGATTCCCGTGGCAAGGCACAGCAGGCTGCTGGAGTCTTGGAATCTGTGTTCCGTAACTACTTGCAGAGCTGGCCAGACCCCAATCTGTCAGCTTCCATCGACGACTACCCCTCGTACCGAAAGATCCTCGACGGGATCCTGACCACCGGACTGCACCAACGCCGTCAGGAATGGACCAGGCGTCTGACCGACTGGTCCGGTCAGGACCTCGTGCCGTTGGCTGGCGCGTTCGGCCAAGCCATCGAAGACATCACCGAACGGCTTACCCCGATCAACGATATCCTCGCCAGGCTGCCGTTCGGGGCCCGCCGCGACAGGCTGAAGATTGAACTGCGGTTGTTGAACCGCGACGACATCACCAAGTTCAAGCGCGAGCTCAATGCCCTGGCACGCCTGAACGTCGATGGCATGACTGACAGCCACATCCAGGCCGCTTTCAGCCGGCTCCAGGAATTCATGAAACAGATCCGTCCCGACGGCCGCGGCAAGAACACCCGCGACTACTTCCTGGACGTCCGCAAGCACATCAACGTCACCGCGGTCGCCTACGACGCCGACGGCCGCGAACGCGCCACCTTCGACCGGATCGGCGGCAAGTCCGGCGGCGAGGCCCAGGAACTAGTCGCGTTCATCGTCGGCGCCGCGCTGCGCTTCCAGCTCGGTGACGACGAGAACGTCCGCCCCCGCTACGCCCCGGTATTCCTGGACGAAGGCTTCGTCAAAGCCGACAGCGAATTCACCGGCCGCTCCGTCGAGGCCTGGAAGGGGCTGGGCTTCCAGCTGATCATCGGAGCTCCGTTCGACAAATTCACCTCGTTGGAACCCCACGCCGACCGTGTCCTGCTCATGGTCAAAAGCCCCAAGGGCCACTCCTCGGTCACTCGGATCGAGCCCAGTTCCGATATTCCGATTCAAGCAGCCGCCAGCGGTGAGGAACCAGTGTGAAGACTCCGGCGGACATTGTCGCGGCCGTGAAGAAGCGGCTCGAGAACACGTGGGATTCCGACGCCGTCGGGGCCGCACAGACATGGCCCCACAAGTTCGCGCTGAGTCCGCCGAGCGACAAGGCCGGCCTGGAGACGGGATGGGCCTCGACGATTCACCCCTTGATCCGCACCTGGCGAGACTGGACACTGCAGAATCCGGCGCGACTGCATACCGAGTCCAGGCGGGTCTTCACCACTCTCCAGGACGTGCCGACGCACCTTGAGATCTGCACAATCGCCGACGCCGCAACGATTGCCGGCGGCGACTGGACCGAGCGGCTTGAGCGTGGTCGGCTGCGGGCTGCCCAACTGGCCGACCGATTCCCCGCAGCGGCCGAACCACAACGCATCATCCGTGCGGCCGACGGCTACACCGACGTCGATTTCGCACTGCTGCTGGACGTCGCCACCTGGTTCACGAACAATGACGCGTTCGGCTACACACCGCGGCAGGTCCCCATCCCCGGCGTCCACGCCAAGTGGATCGACGCACACCGGGGTCAGATCCTGAACGTGACTGGGCTGCAAACCCTCGGGTTGCTGCCGGCCCACCCCTCACGTATCCACTTTACCTACCTCGACCCCGAGTATCGGGATTCGGGTCGGCGTTTCCATGACAGCGCGACTGTCGGCGACTCATTCCTGTCGCCGTACCAGCCGGATGTCGTGATCATCTCGGAGAACAAGGACACCGCGATCCACTTTCCGCCGCTGCGCGGCGGCATCGCCGTGGAAGGCGACGGGTTCGGAGGCAAGGCCGCAGCCGCCTTCAGCTGGCTCACTGGAGCACGGCACCTGCTGTATTGGGGCGATATCGACGCCTACGGCTTCGAAATCCTCAACGGGTGGCGCGACGACGGAGTCCCAGTCGCCAGCATCCTCATGGACCAGGCCACCTACAACATCTACGAGCCGTATGGCACCAACAGCGACCGCACTGGAAAACCGTTGAAACTGGGGATGCCGAAACCCCTCGCATTCTTGACGGATGCCGAACGAGCCGTCTACGAGCGGCTGCTGGATCCCTCGCTCCCCGGTCACCGGCGCATCGAACAGGAACGTGTACCCCTTGGCGTCGCCCGTGCAACAGTCCTGTCGATCATCGACTAGCTCCTGATCAGCTATAGGGCAGCCTGCCAGTCGGAACGGAAAGTCCGATCAAGACACCGTTGCCCCAGGTGTTCCTCAGTGTCACTGTAGAGTGATGTAGGGTTCTTATTTGCAGGACCGTGTTCCGCAAGTCCAGGTCGTTGACGGCAAAATAGTTCAGGCGCCGGGAGCGCCCCCGATAGCAAAGATCTGGCTGCCGAGGGACGGGCAGGTGACAGCCACGATCCCGGCGATGGAGGGCAACCGCCGGTGGTTGCACAGGACGGTGCGTATCCGATCCCCGCGCCTCGCTGGCGAGTGGTAGTTGCTGCCCCGGAACTGTCTGACCAACCTGGTTACGGCAGCGGTCGATCGATTCGGGTACGTGGCTGTGTGCCGTGACATGTCGAAACTGTCCACGTGCACCAGGGCGTGTCTGGAGGCGACAGGAGCCAACTGTGATTGCTCCTGCCACGGCGCCCATCACGGAGAGGCCTCCGATGGCTGGTTCGAGCGCATCGGAGACGTGATGGTCACCGATCAACGCGAGTTCACCCGCAGCGTCGTCGTGTATCAAGCCCGAGGCGAGGACGGTGACGCCGTGATCTACGCCGGGGAACTCAGCGGTCACCGCTACCGTGCGGACCGCAAGAGCCGTACAGGGTGGCCGAAGGCTGCACAGTTCATGTGCGCGGGCTGATCGGTGGCGGGTATCGCGCTGGATCGGCGTTCAGCCGCGCAGCGATCTCCTCGTGGGTGCGACGGTCGAGAGCGCGCCAGGCTAAGATCTGCTGGACGACGGGGCCGCGTATCGGATCGGGGCAAGACGGGTCTTCGTTTTGCACTGATTTGCCGGGTCCAGGCCGTCGACGTCCAGTCGCACAGGCCACTGGTCGACCGGACGGGTGCACCAGCGGATCAAGTCGACCATGCTCTGTGGCGGGTCCTGGTTCTCCACCAGACAGCGGGCAACCAGACGGTCCAGGGCGCGCTGCAACGACCCTGGGTAGGGCAGGCGAATTGGGTCACCTTCGGCGCACCGTTCAGCCAGATCGCTCCGACCCGACACCAGCAGCCGCACGACCACTTCGTCGAAGTCTTCCGGTCACGCGGCGACCGGAGATAAGTCAATATTCGAAGACGCAACGCTCACAGCCGACCACCGTACGCGCCGCCACCGACACTCACGGCAACATGCGGATCCAGCGACTCGCTTACCATGCTGCGCACGATCATCGACGTGGATCCGGAGGAGCCGCGGGTAGGTATTTGTCCAGGCTGATCCCGTTGTTCCAATGACTGAGCAGGTCGCGATCGATGAGAACGACCTGCTGGCTGTCCGCCAGCTCCCGGCTCTGCTTGGTGTAGCGCCACGCGGTTGTGACGAATACTGGGACGTCCGCTTTGTGGACGGCCCGCGCGGTTCCCAGGAATCGCTGGAGATCCGGCCCGGGTACCGGGTTCCCAGGCTTGTACCGCTTGCACTGAATCACGATGCGACGCCCGTCCGGAGCTAGAGCGACGACGTCCGCGCCAAGATCGCCCGTGCCTCCACGGTGCTGGAAGACGGTGAACCCGTCGCGATGGCATAGCCCGGCGACGAAATGCTCGAACTCACTGCCGGACATCGCATCGATGCCCTCCAGACTCTGATGACGTGCGGCGCGCTCCAGATCGGCCAAACGGCCAGCCTCGGCGGCCTGCTCGGCCCGCCCAGCCTGAAACATCGGCGTCAGAACTTTGCCAAGTGCAGCCAGGACCATCGCAAGCCCAATCAACGGCCAGCCAGGTCCCAGCGAGCCGGTACCGGCTTCTACCAGGGTCACCGCGGCGCCAGCCCCGATGGCGATGAGGGCCGCGCGATTGCCGCTGCGGGAGACCGGCGCCGCAGATGCGGGACGCGGCGATGGCGCAGGCCGTCTTGGGCGTGGTGTTCCACGAGACGGTGATTTGGATGCGCTGGTGCGGCGCGTCGCAGGCGCGGACATTGTCCCCCCCAGGGATGTTGAGAATGCGGTGAGTCGAAGCGTGCTGGCGTCAGTGCGATACGCAGCGTTGCTTCACGACTGAATCCTGGCAAAAGATCCGAGTTCTGTCAGTACTCTGATAGAGCCTACGGTCCTACGGACAGTTTCGGGCTCCTGGCGGCACCGTTCCTCGAATTGTGAGCGCGCGTCGCGCTCTACTACCCGGAAGATCCGCGACGCCCCCCATCTCCCGTGCCATGTCCCAGGCTGTGCGGTGGTCGATGGATTGCCGTTGATTGGCTGTCTACGTTGTCAGGTCCGCTACGAAAGCCGTGGCCAGGTTCGACGCCAGCTCGATGCTGCTTCCAGCAGGTCTAGCATTGTGGTCAACCGCTCGCAGTTTGGATCAATACGGTGACATGCCGATGATAGGATCCGGTCCGTCCTTGGTGTTGTCGAACAGGGCCAGGTCGGCTATTCCCCATCATTACCGATCGGTCACCACGATCCTGGCACTTTGGCGCGTCCACCTACCGGCGCGGCGCGTGGATTAGTCGATATCGAGGATCGGATTCCATGCGAACCACTCCAGGGTGTCCGTGCCGAGCTCGTAAGGTGCGGTCGTCGCCTCGGTTCCGGAGGCACTTGGCCGCCTGACCCGACGCGGCCGTTCACCTGGATCTCCGGTCCGTCAGCCGCGAGCGACATCGAACTCGATCGGTCGAGGGCGTACACGGGCCGCGTCGGTTCGACGTGATCGTCACAAGCCCCTGATTTTCCTCACGGTGTTCGGGACCTGCGGGCCGCACTGCGTCAAGGCCGCCGCACCGCTGTTTCACGCGGTTGCGGCGGCTCGTGGGAAACATGGTCAACGGGCGGGTGTGTTTACGCGGGCATCGAGAATTCGCCGTTGAAGACACCGAGTTCGAATGCTTCCCATTCGCCTCGGTTGAACACGAGCACCGGGCTGTTCGCCGTGGTGCTGGTGCGGACGTGCGCGAGGCCGTCGAAGAACCGGACCTCGACGCAGTTGTCGTCGTTACCTCCGCTGAAACTGCTCTTGAACCACTGTTGATCGAGTCGCGTCATGTGCCTGTCCCCCTGTTGGTTGCCGCGCGCCGCGACAGGCGTGTCGCGGCGCCTGCGTGAGGCAGGGGTTCGCGTCCTGCGGTCCTTCTCGCTTCGCTGCGGTATCCCCGTGCGCCTCATGTCCGGGGTATTCCGCGGGCGGTTGCAGCGGGCTTGCAACATCCTTGGCGCAGAGCTTGTACGGCGGAGGCTTCCTGGGGCGAGTGTCGCGCTCAGGGAGGCGTTGTGGGGTCGGGTACGGCTGCGGGGTGATGAAGCCGCTGGTAAATGGCGTTGGACCGTTGGGCGAAGGCAGCTGCTTCTGGATCCTTGCGCAGGTGGAGTACGTCTGCAATGGCGCGGAGAGCATGGGCTTGGTCCAGAGGGGCCTCGGCGGTGTCGGCTTCGGCGAGGGCCGCGCGGTAGGACTCCAGGGCCTCGGCGAGTCGCTGCCGGCTTCGGTGAGCGTGCCCTGTGGCCAACTGGATGCGGGCTTGGCGGAGCGGGTCGTGGCTTGACGCGGCCAGGTGCGAGGCGTGTTGCAGGTGTCGGAACGCGGCGTCGTGGTCGCCGTGGTGGGTGTGGGAGTCGGCGAGGTTGATGCGGGTGTCGATTTCGTTTCGGCGGTCGCCGAGGGCTTGGAACAGGTTCAGAGCGATGTGGAATGAGGATTGGGCTGCCTGGTGTTCGCCGCGTTCGCTCTGGACGGCGCCGGTGTTGCTGGCGAGCACGGCGATGTTCTGCGGGTCGCCGAGACTGTCGACGATGGGCTTGGCCTGCTGGAAGAGTCGCAGTGCCTCGTCGATCCGTCCGGCTTCCCGGTACATCTCGCCGAGGTTGGTGAGAATGTCGCATTGCAGCGCCGGATCCCCGGCTTCGCGGGCAGCGTCCAGTGCCTGCCGGCACAGGGTGAAAGCCTCGTCGTGGCGGCCCAGCTCGAACATCTGGATGCTGAGGTGTTCCTCGGCAACCGCCCGCCTGCCGATTTCGCCGAGCTCGTCGTAGAGGGCTGCGGCATGTTCGTAGGCGGGAATGGCTTGTGAGGGCTGACGCGCGTGCCAATGTGCTCGGCCGATCTGCACCCACGCGTCGGCTTGACCGTATCGGTCGTCGCACTCGATCCAGACGTCGAGGGCGCGGTGCGCGGTGGAAAGCGCCACGTCGAGTTCTCCAGCGCGGATGCGTGAGGCTGCGAGGTCGGTGAGCAGCCGCGCGGCGGTGGCATCGTCGGCGTGAGCGGGCTGGTCGGCGTCGGCTTCCATGGCCTGCTGGAGAACGTCGATGGCCTTGGCCGAGTCTCCGCGGCGGTCGAGGTATTCAGCCAGGACCAGGGGGAGCAAGGGGGCTTGCGGGTGCCAGCCGCGGTCGTGGGCCATGACGTTGATCGCGTCGAGGTTCGGCCATTCCGAGCCCAGCCAGCTGCGGGCCTGGCCCGGGGTGTCGAACGTCGGTATCGACCAGGGGAGGTTCGGCGCTTCGGTGCTGCGGCGCCGTTGGGGGTGCACAGCGTGGTCGGCGCGCAGCGCGGTGGCCAAGTAGAACTGGAACAGGCGGGCCAGGGCGCTTTCGGTTTCCTGCGGGCTGTGCCGCCGGCCGAGTTCGGTGAGGGCGTACTCCCGCATCAGGTCATGCATCCGAAAGCGATGGGGGCGGGTCTCCTCGATCAAGTGCTGTTGCAGCAGGGCTTCCAGCGCGACGTCGGCGGTCGCCGAGTCTGCGCCGATCAATGCGGCGACCGCGTCTGTTGTGGCGTCGGGGCCGGGATTGGCTGCCAGCAGGCACAGTGTGGTGCGCAGGTGGTCGGCCAGAGCATGGAACGAGAGGGCGAACGCGGCATATATACGGGAGTTGATCTGGTCGGAGGCGGATCGGGCGAGCGCGGCGACCAGGTGCTCGTTCAGGTCCGCCAGGGTCCAGGTCGGGCGGGTGCGCAGATACGCGGCGGCCACTGCCATGGCCAAGGGCAGTCCACCGCATCGGCCGGCGAACTGCTGCTGATTCTCGGCCAGGTCCGTCAGGTCCCGTCCGACGATGACGGACAGCAACTCGCCGGCCGCGTCGTCGGACAGCGGTCGCAGTGTGTGCTGTCGCAGTCCGGGCAGGCCGGAAAGGCGTCGTCGTGAGGTGAGCAGGACAACGGTGCCGGGTGTGGCCGGCAGCAGCGTCTCGATCTGATCGCTGTCGGCGACATCGTCCAAGAGCAGGAGGAGCCGTCGGCCGTTCGTGCGCCTCCGCAAGAGTGCAGCCAGTGCACCGGTGCTGTCAGCGCGTTCCAGCTGCCGGACGGGGGTCGCGAGGTCGTCGAGGATCTGGACCAGTGCGTCGCGAGCGGCGACAGGAGGCTGGGAGGGGTGATGGGTTCGTAGGTTGACTTGCAGCACCCCGTCGGGGCAGTGGGAGCGCAGCATATGTGCTGCACGAACGGCAAAAGCGGTTTTACCGATGCCCGGCATGCCATCAACAGCATATAGGGCGAGGCCCGTTCTGCCGCGCAAATCCTGGGTGATACGCGCCTGGAGTTCCGCCAATTCCGCGTCGCGGCCGGCCAGATGCGAGGGATCGGGATCAAGCGTGTTGGGGATCCATGGCTTCTGTGCAGCGCCCGATGGCTGCTGGCGCGAGGTACCGCGCAGAATCTGCTGGTGCGTGGCGCGCAGTTCTGGACGAGGCTCTATGCCCAGCTCTTGCAGGCGTATTCGGGTGGTGTGAAACGCGGTCAATGCCTCTTCGGTTCTGCCCACCGTGTCCAGTGCGGACATCAGCAGGGAAACGGCCTTTTGGTCGGTGCGGGCTTCGCTGGTGAGCTCGGTGAGCTCACCGATGAGGTCATCGCTGGGGTCCTCCGACTGCAATTCGAGCTCGATGCGGGTCAAGGTGGCGTTGCGTCGGTGTGCGAGCAGTACCCGACGCGTCTTCTCGGCCCACTGGCCTTCGATTCCCACCAGTGGCTCCCCGCGCCACAGTTCCTCGGCGCGCCGAAGCAGTGACCGGGCCAAAAGCGGTTCGGTGGAGCGGACACTGGAGCCGCGGTGGAAGAGGTGGAGGAAGTGCTTGGCGTCGATGTCTTCGGACGGCAGGTCAAGCCGATATCCGCCGGCCGGGGTACTGACGATGAGTTCGTCTCCGCAGGCATCTCGGAGGTGCTGCCTCAGACGGCTGACATATACGTGCAGGCCCTGGCGCGCCGTCCTCGGGAGCTCGCGGTCCCACAGCCGTTCGGCCAGGCTCTGTGCCGAGACGGCGTTGCCGGCTTCCATGGCGAGGATTGCGAGCAGAATCTTCTCTTTGAGGCTTCCGGTCGGCCAGGGTCTCTCGTCGTGCCACACCTGGATTGCGCCGAGCAATGTGAGCCGCACGTGGGTTCCCCCTCATCGGCTGCGAGTGCACTCTCCGCCCTCCATGTCTACACCCGGGATCGGCCCGCTTCCAGGATCTATTGCTGATATGTCGACGAATGGCCTGAATCAGTCGGATTCGGTGAGCTGAACGGTCGTGAGCCCGGCGAGGCGGAGCCGGCAATCCAGAGCCATGGCCCACTGGATGAGGCCGAGGGCGCGAGGGTGTGTTGCCAGTGTTTCCCAGTTCAGGATCGACGACCGACTGACGCCGGCTTTCCGTGCGACTTCCAGCTGGGTCGACCGGACACTGCCCTTACGGACATCCCGGAGCGTCCCGGTCAGCCTTCTGAGCTCGTAGCTGTCCCATTCTTCACCGGGATCGCGCGACAGGGGATATCTGACCTGAGCGTCGAATGCATCGACGATCACAAGTCTCAGCCTCAGAACGCGCGCCCACAGGACGAGGTGGCGAACGGTCAGGGACTCCTGTCCGGACTCCCATTCGGTGATCGAGTTCGCGGAGACGCCGAGCATGGCGGCCAACCTGTGCTGGGGCAGGTCGCCACGACGTCTGCGGGCCCTGGCCAACTGGTTTGTGAGTAGGGCGAGTTCCGGGTGTACGTCCGTCTCGGCACGCGGCGCCATGATCACCTCAAGGCTTCTGTCGCAAACGTCTGATCGGCGTTCGGCGACGTTCTGGTCGGCTGTGGCGACCTGGCGGCTGTGCTGCCCATTGCCGTGCGAAGCCAAACGCGGTTTGAGCCGAAAGCGAAACCAGGTCCGGACAACAAAACTACACCTAGGTTCCTGACATGCATGTATT
The DNA here is from genome assembly GCF_041262085.1 of Catenulispora sp. GAS73. Classification (NCBI taxonomy): domain Bacteria; kingdom Bacillati; phylum Actinomycetota; class Actinomycetes; order Catenulisporales; family Catenulisporaceae; genus Catenulispora; species Catenulispora sp. GAS73. The sequence continues at coordinate 65,897 of NZ_JBGCCM010000020.1, read as the reverse complement.
TATCAGATCAAAGGGTCAAATACGGCACCCGGCCAGCGTGTTGCCCAGATAACTTCGCCTTCTGCTAGGCTCCCGTGCACGGGGCCAGTCTGAATGACTGACAACATGAGTATCGTTTTGGAGGGACCCGTTGAAGAAGGCGCGCTTTGCACTGGCCGCAGCCGTTGCGGCGTTGGTGGTCTGTGCTCTTCCGGGGACCGCGCAGGCCGCCAGTGCCAGCCCGGTACAGGCTCAGGCCTGCCCGGCAATTACGGACAATTGGGTCGATAATGCGGCGGCGCCAGCAGCGATGACGGCTGGCACCTCTGCGCTGTTGATCCTGCTGAAGGCGGCAGTTGCGGAGACTCTCGGCGAACTGCGGGTTATAGCCGATCTCTCAGGCTCCGACGCAACTTCTCAGAACGCGAATCGCTGAATCCGCGGAGAAGCCGCACACCGTCCTCGCGTGCGGCGCGCGCATCCTCAGTCTGGCCGAGGCGGTCCAGGGCGTCGGCCAGCAATCCCAGAGCCTGGGCGTGGCGCCACGGTTGGTCCAGCTCAGAGTACGTGCTCGCGGCCAGTTGAAGAGCTTCCGCTGCTTCGGTAGGCCGGTCTTTGGCCAGCAGGGCCCGGCCTAGCCCGGTGTGGGCCTGCGCTTCCCGAGCGGGTTGGCGAAGCGGGCGCCCGAGCGCTATGGCTTTCCTGAACGTCTCAAGAGCTTGATCGTACAGCTCACCCGTGTACTCCAGGGCCCCCCGTTCCAGAAGCACTGCCTGATGCAGCAACGGCAGCTCAACCTCATCAGCGATCTGCTGAGCCGCATCAAGCTCGATCGCAGCCCGCGATAGTCGGCCACTCTCGCGATGAATGCGGGCCCGGAGAAGCGGGGGAGTCGCCAGCAGGCGGCGATCGGCCCCCGCGCTTAGGTAGGCCGTCTCCACTTGATCGGCAAGGTCCATCGCGAGCTCGAGGCGCTCGCTTTCGAAGGCGACGTGGGCCGTGCCGCTCAGCGCCGCGGTCGCGCCGAGTTCGTCGCCGAGCGCCCGGCTGGCATTCAGCGCCTGGCCGAACGCGGTGTCGGCCCGGCCGAGGTCGTGCCGGGCCAGAAAGATCAGCCCGAGGCTCGTCGCCGAGCGAACCGTCCCGGCGTGGTCCCCGATGCTTTCCCAGACATCCAGCGCGGCCGTGTGATGGACAATCGCTTGATCGATGCGGCCGGCCGCACGGCAGGCATCAGCCAAAGTGGCCGAAACGGCGGCGCGAGCAGTCTCGTCATCCAGCGCCTCGGCCGCCTTCGCGCCGAGTCCGGCCATCTCGAACCAGTCGTCCAGCGGCAGATACACAGCGTGCATGCCGTGCAGCACCACCGGGAAGCGCCAAGCCAGATCCCACAGCCCCGCTGCCGACACAGCCTGCGCGACAGCCAGCAGGTTCTGCTGTTCGGCTCGGTACCACTTCGTTGCCTCGTCGGAATCGGAGAAGCCGAAAGAGCCGGCGGACAGGAACAGCGCGGGCAGAGGCGGGGCTGCCAGACTGGGAAGCGCGGCGCGCACGGCGGCTTGAGTCGTTGCCAGATACCAGCGAGCGCATCGCTCAAGCGCGGCGCCCCACTCTTCCGGCGCTTCGTCTTGACGAACCTGTCCAGCGGCATACGCCCGCAACAAGTCGTGGAACTGATACCGGCCAGGACCGGTCTGTTCCAGCAGGTGCGCCCCAGCCAACAGATCGAGAAAGTCCCGCACCCGATCAGGCTCGACGCCCGACAGGGCCGCAGCCGCCCCGATTCCGAACTCCGCGGATGGATGAACTCCGAGAATCCGGAACACTCTGCGTGCTACCGGAGGCAGCGCCTGGTACGACCAGGCGAACACCGCGCGGACGGTGTCGGATTCGCTGGCGTCCTCCGTCGACAGCGCCGTCCACCGCGACGACTCACCCCGGAGGTCTCCGAGTAGTTCGGGCAATGGCATCAGCGGCCGGGCCGCGGCGCGTTCTGCCGCGATCCGCAGAGCCAACGGAAGCCGTGCACACAACCTGACCAACTCGCCGACATCCGCGGCCGAATCGTGGTCCCGATTCCCGGACACCGCCTGCTCCACCAACGCCACAGCATCCGGCACCGGCAGCAATCCCAGTGTCAGCCGACGAGCTCCATCCCGAGCCGACAGCCCTGACAACCGTCCTCTGCTGGTCACCAAGACCATGCATCCGGCGTCTCCGGGGAGCAGGGGGCGCACCTGTCCCACGGTCGCCGCGTTGTCAGCCACCACCAGCACACGCTGCCCGGCCAACAGCGACCGATACAGTTCGGCCCGTTCCTCCAGGCCCTGCGGCATTTCCGCAGCCGGCACGCCCAGCGCGCGCAGGAAACGTTCCAGCGCTGCTTGCGGCGCGACCGGCGGCCCAGAGTCATAGCCTCGTAGGTTGACGAACAGTTGCCCACCGGGGAACCGGCCGACCGAGTGGTGCGCGAAGTGCACGGCCAACGCGCTCTTGCCCACGCCCGCAGTACCGGCGATCACCACCAAATGGACGCCGCTGGACTCGCCGTCGGCCGACACGAGCCCTTCGAGGTTTCTCAACTCGTCGACGCGCCCGATGAATCCGTTGACGTCAGCCGGAAGCTGACGAGGCGGAGCAGGTTTCGGAGGTTCCGGGACGTGGAAGTGGACACCTCCGTGAACGTCTCGAGCCTGTACGACATCCCTCGCCGAACCGGAAAGGGATGAGGACACCGCCCCCGGCGACGAGAAATCCTGCCCGCGTGGCTCCTCGACCACGGTACCCCCAGCCCAGGTGCAGTCATTACCGTCCTTAGCCGCACTCTAGTCATAATCGGGACGAACGACAGCGGGTGCGAGCTTATTTTTACCGGCACCCGCCCTAGTCATGCCGCCCGCATCGAGTCCCGTCGAACGAGCTGAGGAACGAAGAGGCGGCTCTCGTGGACGTGTTCGTCACTGGCTTCGATCTCGTCCATGAGCAACTGCACCGCAGTGCGGCCCAGGTCTTCCACCGGCTGCTGAACGGAGGTCAGCGGGGTGGCCGCCAGGGTCGCGACACCCAGATCGCCGTATCCGGTGACATCCCGGGCCTTGCAGCGCGGCGTCATGACGGGCCGGTGCTGAAGTGGCTGCGTAATGTCGACGCAAGCACCATCTGGACCGCATCGGTGTGCACCGGATCGCTGCGGACATATGCCTGAGACTTCTCCCGTTTCTGGGCGGGATTCGGTAAAATTCCGCCGCTCCTCGATGCGGACCCCTTTCAGTTCCTCGACGTCCGAGTACCTCAGCTGGGAGGGGATCCGAGCGGCCGGGCTTTTGACGAAGAGCCTGAAGTCTGAGAGCTTCAGATACGCGCTGACACAATCGTTGACGTGTCGGTACGTCACCTTCTCTGTCGCGGCGATGAGCTGCATTTGGTAGTCGACGGGGAAACCGTAGGCGACGACGTGGTGGAGGGCGTCAGCCGTTCCGAGAGCGCTTTCCTTGAGGGACATCAGGCCACTTGCCCGATGCGCCCGAGCGCGGGTCACCTCCGTCGCTGACTCCATGCCTGCCGAGGTCGCGGATCTCCCGGACTAGGCATGTTCGGCGGGCCTTGCCACGCTTTCTACACAGGTCGGTACGTGTGCGATCGTGATCTTGCCGAGGTGCGGCGCCGATCGACCCCCGGCGATGCTCTACGAGGCCCGGAAGCCCGACCCGTTCGGCACGACGATGTTCCCGCCCAGTGACATGCGTCGTCAGCTCGGCGAAATTCGCTTCCCGCTTGGCCGAACCGGTGAACTGCGGGCGGTCACCCCGGGACGGCTACGGTCGCTCGGCCGGCGGATCGACAGTCCGCGGTCGCATCGGAGCGGCGCCGGAAATCCGCTGCTCAGGAGGCGCAGGTGAACGTCGGTGCAGTTTCCGAAGACTTGACCGAGGAATCACCAAGGCGCTATCAAGTCAACCCTTAGACAGAGTTTCTACTGTTCACCGGTGGCTCTGTCGCAGTGATCAGCAAGGTCTTCAGTTGCCGGCGCAGCGTGGGAAGTCGAGAGCAGGTGATCAGAATGGTGACTTCGGAGTTGGTGGACGTACGGCGCTCTGGGCTGTCGCTCGGGAGCCTGGCGGTGTTTTCCCAGGCCGGTGGGCTGCCTGTGGTGTTGGATCTGCCGTCGGCGGCGCGGCTGTTTGGGATCTGTCGGACGAAGGCGTACAGGTTGGCAAAGACGGGGGAGTTCCCGTGCCGGGTGCTGCGGGTCGGGCGTCAGTGGAAGGTACCGACGGCCGATCTGCTGGCAGTGCTGGGACTTCCGGTTGCATCGCCGCCGGCCACGGACGGCAGAGGAGTGGGTCGCCTGCGCGGGGAGCAGTTCGCCACGTGGTGATCGCCTTCTGAATCGGCGGCGGCGGGTTGGACTGGGGATGGGAGTGATCGTCATGAGTGCGGGTTCGGTGTTCAAGAAGTGCGGCTGCCGGGCGCCGGTGTTCAACGTGGACGGTTCGCCTGCGCTGGACGCGGCGGGGAAGCCGAGGAAGAAGCGGATCGGCTTGACATGTCCGAAGCTGCGGCGCGGTGCGGGGTGGAACCCGACGCACGGTATGTGGCATTTCCAGCTGGAGTTCAGGTTGCCGACGGCAGGTCGGCAGGTCGTAGCCCACGGCGGGCTGGCCACGCGTCTAGAAGCTGAGGAGCAGCTGGCCACGGTGCGGAATCTACTGGCCATCGCGGACCGGCTTCCCGACGATGCCGAGGCCGTGGAGAAGGTGAAGCTGGACATCATCGCTCGGATCCGCCGGGACCTGGCCGACACACACCGCCTTCCGGACTACGACGCAGTGCGGCGCGCAATCGCGGCGGGACAGCCCTTGGCCGACCGCATGACTGTGGGACAGTGGCTGACCCAGTGGCTGGCTGCCAGGACCGACCTGGCGGCTAGCAGCCGGCGTGTCTACACGGGCCATGTCGAGCAGTACCTGGTCCCGCATCTGGGCTCGATCCCGCTGGACACGCTGCGGGTCCATCACCTGAACCGGATGTTCGATGCCATCGCGCTGCAGTCGGCGCAGGCCGAATCCGACAACGCGGCCCGTCGCGCCGCCGAGCAGGCGGCCAAGGCCGCATGGCGCTGCAAGGAGTGGGAGGCGGCTCGCGAGGCCAGGCAACAGCTGGCAACGTTGCCGCCGTATCGGCCGGTGTGCGGGGAGGCGACACGGGCCAGGATCCGGGCGACGCTGCGGTCTGCGCTGTCGGCAGCCTGCGCCCAGCAGCTGATCGTAGTGAACGTCGCGGCGCTGATCGAGATGCCAGCCGGACGTCCACCGCGGGCAAGGGTGTGGACCGATGAGCGGGTGGCGCGCTGGCGCGAGACGGGGGAATTGCCCTCGCCGGTGATGGTGTGGACCCCGGCGCAGACCGCGGTGTTTCTGGAACGTGCCGAGCGGCACCGGCTGTGCGCACTGTTCCAGCTTGTGGCGTTCACCGGGCTGCGCCGGGGCGAGGTCGTCGGTGTGCGGTGGGTGGACATCGACCTTCCGGCGCGGTGCCTGACGGTGGCACAGCAGGTGATCCAACTGGGCTGGGAAACGGCCGTCACAGCGCCGAAATCGGAGTCTTCCGAGCGGGACGTGCCACTGGCTGGACCGCTCCAGGCCGCACTTGCAGAACACCGTCAGCGACAGGAGGCGGACGAGGCCGCGGCTGGGAAGGCATGGGTCGACAGCGGCCTGGTGCTCACCCACCCCGACGGCACCGAGCTGCATCCGGCGTGGGTGAGCGACCAGTTCCACGCTCTGGCACGGGAAGCCGGTCTGCCCCCAATCCGGCTGCACGACCTTCGCCACGGAGCCGCATCGCTCGCACTTGCGGCAGGAGTAGACATGAAAGTGGTGTCCGAACTGCTCGGGCACTCCAGCACCGCGATCACCCGGGACATCTACACCTCGGTGTTCACACCACTCAAACGCCAAGCGGTCGACGCTGTCGCCGCGGCGCTCGCCGCCGCACGCTCAGCACCCGCAGAGCAGCCCGACATCGACGAGCAGGACGCCGCGTAGTCAGCAGGAGGGCGGGATCCTTGCCCAGACGAAAACAGCAGGTCGGAGGCAGTGATTTGGACTTGTTCCCTGGTCCACCGACCTCGACGCCCGATATGCCCGAAGCTCGCGGACCGAAATCCGCGTGAATCAGGGCCGAGTCGAAGCCCTCTGACTCCCCAGGTGGCGGCTGATCCTCGGCGGAACCTGGTCCATTCCTGCTCCACACTCCTGATGGGCCGTCAAGAGCTTCTACCATTTCAAGATCCAAAATGCAAAACTCCAGCTCATGGCTATGAGCTGGAGTGTGCTACGGGTGCGCCGCCAGGGACTTGAACCCCGAACCCGCGGATTAAGAGAGGATCGCACGAAGTCCGCTGGTCGGAGCTATGTGAGCTGAGTTGGGTGGCGGTGGAGGTGGTCCAGGGTGAGGCGGGGGATGTCGCCCGCGGAGTTCAGCCTCACGCTCCGCGGTTCGCCAGGCGTCAGCGCTCGGGTCCTTGATCTCGTCACCGAAATCCGCTGTCTGGCAGCCACAGACCGACAGCCCTATCAGTCTCGCCGGACCGAACGCCTGGCCATGCCTCGGATCAATTCAGAGTCGCAAGCTCAAGGTCGGTTTGTGCGCGATCCTGTCCCAGCCTTCTGTACGTGCGTACCCTGAGATGACCCGCCAATCGCCGACACCCCAAGTTCGCAAGGAGCCCTCGTGACCGTGTCCGCCCTGACCGTGCTTGGTGTTCACGGCGTACGCAACCACCAGCCCGGTCTGACCCCGGACCAGGCCGGGACCCGGCTGGCTGGCTGGTGGCAGGACGGCCTGGTCAAGGGCCTGAGCCGGAACGCCATCGACGAGATACCCCCGCTCGCGACAGAAGTCGCCTACTATGCCCATCATCTGAACCGCAGCACCGCGCAGGGCGACGAGGACCCCGCCCTGCTGCCGGAACCGCTGCAACAGCAGATCATCGACTGGACCCGGCTGCTCGGCGTGCCGGACGATACCGCACAGGGCTGGCTGACGGCGCCGGCGCGCGCCGCAGTGTCGTGGACCGCGAGCCGCTACGGCCTCGACCGCCGGCCGTTGTCCATTTTGACGAACGCGCTGTTCCGGGAGGTCGACCGCTACTTCACCGACCCGGAGGCCCGTCAGTCGGTGCGCGGTGAGGTGGTCGACGCGCTGGTGCGCACCCGGCCCCGGGTGGTGATCGCGCACTCGCTCGGCTCGGTGGTCGCATACGAGGCGCTGTGGTCTCCGGCCGCCACCGGACTCGCCCCGCTCGATCTGCTCATCACACTGGGCTCGCCGCTGGCCGTGCCGGGCATCGTGTTCGACCGGCTCGCGGAACACCCGGGCCCGCGGGGGATCCCGCCGGGGGTGCGGCGCTGGGTCAACCTGGCCGATCCCGGCGATGTCATCGCGGTCCCGAAGGGCGGCGTCGCACGCGTCTTCGAGGGCGTGACTGATTTGCCGGGCAAGCAGATCGGGCTTTTCTCCTACCATCAGGTCACGAAGTATCTGGCGGCGGAGTCGGTCGCGGAGAGTTTGCGCTCGGTGGTGTGAGGGCGGCGACGAATCACCCGGTGGGCGTCGTGAGGCGGAGGCAGGCGACTTCCCAGCCGTAGCCGACGAGGACAGTGCCGTCGTCGGTGACGGACAGGGCCCCGATTCCGTCGGGGAAGTGCATCTGGGACAGTTCGCGGTACGTGGCCAGGTCCCAGATCCGGACCGTCTGGTCGTCGCTGCCGGTGATCGCGATGGTGCGGTCGGCAATGACTGCGCACTTGAGCGCCGTGATCGGACTTGTGTGCCCGATGAGTGGTTCGCTGTGGATGGTTCGCGTGGAGAGATCCCATACCCGTGCGCTGCGTTCGCCACCAGCGACTGTGACCACTGTCTCTCGATCGTGAAGCGAGACGAACTCGATCCTCGACATCTCGCCGAGCCTGCCGGTGAATGACTGCCCGATCTCGTCGCCGGACTCGATGCTCCAGGTACGAATGCCATGCAGTGGGCTACATGTGATCACCACAGCCTCGCCGTGCACAGTGCCGCACGTCATCGCGGTCACCGGGTCCTGTGGGTCGCAAGTCCACAGGCTACGTTGTGATGACATATCCCACGCTTGAAGAACGTGCGTCGGCTGCGGATCTGAGGAGTAGGCACTGCTGGCGACGATGATAATGGTGCGGCCGCGTGTCGCGCCGACCGCGACAGTGCTCACAATGCCGAATCGAGTGTCGGCCCTGAACTCGATCGTCTTGCCACTGAAGCCCGCGACCTGAAGTGTGTCGGGCTCCGACGCGAAGACGATCACCAGCCGGTCTCCGACAGTCAGGCCGTCAATTACTTTCTCGCCGGAAGTGCCTTGTGGAATTTCGGGAAGGAACTCGGTCACCTGTCGTCCGCTCGCCAGGTCCCAGGCGCGAGGCCTGCCTCGTGCACCCAATGTCATCGCCACACGTCGTCCTTCCAGGACGGCATATTCGAGGGCTTTGATGGGAAAGCGGTGACCGACGATCGGCGCGCCGATCTGCTCCACCGGCGCGAGATCCCATGTCCGGACGCTGTTGTCGTCGCCCACTGAGACGGCGACGGGCCGGTCACGGAGACTCACGTGAGCGACGGCTCGCACCGCTTGCGTGTGACCGCTGAACGGGCCTCGTACCTGTGCGCCGGTAACGAGGTCGAAGACTTCGATGGTGCGTTCCCCGCCGACGATGGCGACCGGACGTCCGTTCAAGACGGCGCAGACGAGTGCTCGGGCACCGATGTCCTGATTACTCACCGTGCTCACGACATGTTCTGCTGAGGAAAGCGCGTAGCGGCGAAGCATGCGCCCCGCGGCGACAACGCTGGGAACCCCTGATATCGTCGCGCAGTCGACGGCGTCTATTCCGGGGTAGCCCGACACCAGCGGTTCACCGAACTGCCGACGTGCGGCGAGATCCCAGGTCAGCACCTCGGCGTCGTTTCCGTTGCTGACCGCGATAGGCCGTCCGTCCACGAAGGTACACGCCAACGCCGTGATCCGCGTCTGGTGGCCGGTCATGGGCCCACCGATCGGCTGACAGGTCGCCAGGTCCCAAACCCGGATCGTCTTGTCGTTACCGCCGGTCACCGCGATCGGGCGGCCGTCCAGGACCGTGCACGCCACCGCGTTGATCCAGTCGACGTGGCCGACCATGGGCCGGCCGATCTGCCGCCTGGTGTCCAGGTCCCAGATCCGGACCGTCTTGTCGTCGCTGCCGGTCACCGCGATCGGGCGGCCGTCCAGCACGGTGCAGGCCACCGCGTTGATCCACTTCGTGTGGCCTTTCATGGGATCGCCGACCGGCCGCCCGGTGGCCAGGTCCCAGACCCGGACGGTCCGGTTGCCACCGCCGGTCACCGCGATCGGACGGCCGTCCAGGACCGTGCACGCCACCGCGTTGATCCAGTCGTAGTACCCGACGAACATCGCGAGCTGCTCCGGGCTGGGCAGCTCGCTGCCGGTGGACCAGACCGGCGTCAGCTCGAAGGGCCACACCGGGCTGTCATCGCCCCACGCCGGCTGTTCATCGGATCTCGCCGGGTCGTTGTAGGGCTGCGCCGGACCGTTGCCGACGGCTCTCGTCCTTCCCGGACGCGCCGGGCGCCGGGCCCAGACCCGCGCCGCGATTTTTGGAGCGCCATACCGCAAGGCGTCGATCGTGAGCAGCTCCGTGCGCGTGGCCGTGGGGAGAGGCGTGACGCGGTCCGACAGCCGCCAGATCGCCGCCGCGAGTCGCCCCGGCCGTGACCGGGCCGTGTTGCACAGCGTGCGCATGACGTCGGGGTCCACCTCCAGCAGCTCGTCCAGCCGACCGGCGTTGACGGCGTGTTCGTCCCAGTGCCGGGCGGCGTACGGCTCGGCGCGGTCGAAATCCCGGCGGCCGGCCGGCGCCTCACTGGTCGGCCGGACCAGCGCGTCGTAGAGCGGACTCAGGAGGCTGTCATCGGGCTGGAGGTGGTCTACGAGGCCCTGATGGAAGATCCGGTAGAGCGTGGTGCCATCGATGTCAGGGCTCGAGCGCAGATAGAACCGGATGCGGGTGATGACACGACTCAACAGGTCGGGGGAGAGTTCTGAGTCATCGTCGTCGCTGATCGACTCTTCCGAGGCGGCGCGCAGCACCGGTGCCAGGCGGCGGATCACCGTCGCCGGCATCCCCTCGCCGTGGGTGGCGGCGATCGCCGCCAGGACGGGGCGGAGCCAGCCCGCCGCAGTCCGGTCCGTCTCGGTCGCCGCCGCGCGTTCCGTGGACAGGTCGAGGTCAAGCAGGTCCGGGATCGCGGTCGGGACCCGGGCCAGCAGGGTGTCGACGGCCTGGGAATCAGCACCCTGCGGGTGAGCGTCCCGGAGCCAGTTGGCGTACAACGAGGCCGCCAGGAACTCGCCGCCCCGCTCGCGGCCGGGGTCGGTGAGCGCCTGGGCGACCCCGCGGCCGATCCGGCGGCGCGCGCCGAGGTCGAAGGCCGAGTCCACGGCGAGGAGATCGACGACGTACGCGGCCACGTCCCCCCTCAGGACCTCGGCGGGCAGGTCGTCGAGGTCGACGAGGCGGCCGCGGCGGCGGGCCAGGTTCAGCAGGGGCAGGAACTGGTCCCAGGGGCGGGTGCCGACCAGCAGCCGGCAGGCCGGCCTGCCGTCCGTGCGGGTGGACCGGGCCAGCGGCAGCAGCAGGCGGTCGACGATGGCCTGCTGGCCGATCGCCTCGTCGAGGGCGTCGAGGACCACGACCGGGGGGTCCGGCAGGGCGGAGATCGCGGTGATCACGGCGGCGGTGAAGGCGTCGATATCGGCGGCGGGCCCGCTGTCGCCGGCTGGCTCGCCGATTCCGGGCCGGCCGGCCAATCCCAGCTGGCGACTCAATCCGAGCAACGCCTCGCCCAGATCACGCTCCCGCAGGTGCACGGCAGCCAGCCGCGTGACCGGCGCGGGCAGGGCCTCGGCCGGCACCGTGTCCCATAGGCGCGTCGTTGCCTCCCGCAGCCCGGGATGCGCCGCGCACACCACGACCCCCAGAACCGCCGACTTTCCCGACCCCGCCCCGCCGGTGACGACGCGCAGCGGCTCGGTCCCGTCCGCCAACCATCGGGAGATGTCAGTGAGCTGCTCCGTGCGCCCGGTGAAGCAGCCCTGGACGCGCCCGCGCAACATGCCAGGGCCGAGCATCCGGCCTGCGGCCCGGTCGGCGAAGTGCACGACGTCCACGATGTGGTCCAGGTCCAGGAACGGCCGCAGCGTCTCATCGCTGTCCCGGACTGTTCGGGCGAGTCGGGCGTCGCGAGGCTTGCGCGGGTTCGGCACGAACGGCGGTGCCGCGTTGCCGTCCACCGGGGTTCCGGTGACGTCCTGCCGGCGCCCGCCGAGCTGTGCGACGCGGGTGCGGATCTGCTCGACGAGGTCGCTGAAACGCACGTATTCGCTCGGATAGAGGTCGATGGCTCCGGAGGCGATGTCCGTCAGGACCTCAGCGACCGCGCGACTGAAGACGCCGTCGTAGGCGAGGTCCGCGCCGGAGGTGGCCGCGATCACCCAAGCCCGGCTGTTGTGCTCGGCGGCCCGGAGCCAGTCCAGGCGGGCGGCAGCGCCGGCGTGACAGGTGTCGAGGAGGAACAGGGTGGTGGGTCGGCTCGGGCGGAGGTCGGGGAAGTCGTCCAAAAACTTCAACCAGTCCTGGACATCAGTGTTCTGACCGTCCGCGCCCACCACGTACAGCCCGCTCAGGCCCAACACCCCGTGGCTGAGCACGTGGATCACCACGACGTCGCCACCCCCATGCTGTTTCAGCTCGTCCGTCACGGCCCGCCCCAGCCGCTCGGTGGTGGGCAATTCCTTGCCGTCGGCGCGGGTGCCGCGGTAGCCGAACAGATCCAGCGAGCGCCGCACCTGGTCGGCCCGGTCCACCGCGAAGGACAGCGTGGCTGGCGCGTCCGTGGCCGGCTCGGCCTCGTGCGGCCCGAAGTCGCAGATGCCGATGCACAGCGCGCGCCGCGATCGCGGAGTCACCTATTTCCCCTTCCGTCGTCGGCGGCCTCGGCTCGCCGGGAAATCAATTCTCTGCAAAGCTCCCCTCCACTGCCACCGCTTCGATGCGTCCGCCGTCCAGTAAGGACCACGAGCCGAGCAGTGATTGTGACGGTTCCATCTGGCCCGGTTCACCGTCGAAGGAATGCCGTGAGGGCTGGTGATGATGGAGGCGACGAAGGCTTTGGGGATTCTGGTGCCGGCGCAGGGGCCACCAGCACTGTCGATGTGAGGGTCTCCTCCCGGTCAGGTGGCTGCGCCACCCAGGTGACTAAGGGTGTGGCATTCGAAGGCTTGACCGAGAACTCGTCGAGGCACTATCAAGTCAACTCTTGGACAGAGTTTCGGCAGTTCTGGGGCCGATTCTGATGCATGGTTCAGCGGGGTCTTCGGATGCGGGATCAACCTCGGGGTGGAGAGTGGGTGATCGCGATGGTGAGGACGGATTCGGCGGAGGCGCGAGGGTCCGCGCTGGCTCTTGGGAGTCCCGCGTTGCCGGAGGCCGGTGGTCTGCCTGCGGTGTTGGATGTGCCGTCGGCGGGGCGGTTGTTGGGGATCGGGCGGACGGTGGCGTATCGGCTGGCTGCGGCGGGGAAGTTTCCGTGTCGCGTGCTGCGGGTGGGGTGTCAGTGGAAGGTGCCGACGGCCGATCTGCTGGCGGTGTTGGGACTTCCCGCCCAGTCTGCGCCGACTGTAGACGGCAGGCCCGGGGGAGATCACAGGTGGCGGGCGGATCATCACGTGGTGATCGCGCGCCAGCGAGGAGGCGGTGCCGGCGCGCGCAGGCGCAGGGGTGATCGAGCGTGAGCGCGGGTTCGGTATTCAAGAAGTGTGGTTGCCGGGAGCCGGTCCTCAGCCCGGACGGCATGCCGATGGTGGATGCCGCCGGGAAGCCAGTGGTGCGGCGTCTGGGTGTGAAGTGCCCGAAGTTATGCCGCGGTGCGGGCTGGAATCCGCGGCACGGCACCTGGTATTTCCAGTACGACCACGCCGATGCCGCCGGCGCCCGGGTCGTGGTCTCTTTCGGCAGCCTGGCCACTCGCGTGGAGGCTGAGGACCAGCTTGCTGCGGTGCAGCGCCTGTTGGGGATTGCCGATGAACTCGGCGACGACCCGCGGGCGGTGGCCGAGCTCAGGGTGCAGATAGCCGCCCGGGTCCGGGCCGATCACAAGGCGGGTCTGGGGCTGCCGGAGTTCGAGGCGATGCGCCGGGCTGTGCTGACCGGTGCACCGGTGACCGAGCATCTGACGGTGGGGCAGTGGCTGACCGAACGGCTGGCTGGAAAGACCGCGCTGAGCGTGTCCACACGGCGGATGTACGCCTCGCAGGTGCGGACTTATCTGATCCCGCACCTGGGCCGGATCCCCCTGGACCGGCTTCGGGTGGCGCATGTGACGGCGATGTTCGACGCGATCGCCCAGGAGGCTGCGGCGGCGGAGGCGAACAACGTCGCGCGCCGTGAGGCGGATGCGGCCCGGAAAGCGGCGTGGGCCAGTGGGGATCGTGCGGCGTGGCGCCAGGCGAAGGACCGGTTGGCCGCGTTGCCAGCGTTCCGGCTGCCGTGTCATGCGGCGACCCGGTTCCGGCTCCGGTCTGCGCTGCGCTCGGCTCTGTCAGCAGCCTGCGCCCAGCAGCTGGTCACGATCAACGTGGCGGCGCTGGCCGAGATCGGCTCGGGACGGTCGCCAAAGGGATTGGTGTGGACGCCCGAGCGAGTGGCGTACTGGCAGGCCACCGGGAACAAGCCGTCGCCGGTGATGGTGTGGACGGCCGAGCAGACCTGCCAGTTCCTGGACCGGGCCGCCCGCCATGAGTGGTACGCGCTGTACCTGCTGGTGGCCTGTACCGGCCTGCGCCGAGGTGAGGCATGCGGGCTGCGCTGGATCGATGTCGATCTGGACGCCCGGATGATCTCCCCGACCAAGCAGCGGGTACAGAACGGCTGGGAGGTGCTGGAGACCGACCTGAAATCCGACGCCAGCGAACGTGACGTGGGCCTTGCCGATCAGGTCGCCGAGGCGCTCCGTGCGCAGCGGGACTGGCAGCAGGACGCACGCGAGCGCGCCAGGTCGGCGTGGGTCGAGACCGGGCTGGTGTTCACTACGGCCGACGGCGAAGGGCTGCACCCGGCCAAGGTCACCGCGCAGTTCAAGCAGCTGGCCCGGGAGGCCGGGCTGCCGCCTGTCCGTCTGCATGACCTGAGACACGGTGCCGCCTCGTTGGCGCTGGCCGCCGGGGTGGACCTGAAGGTCGTCTCGGACATGCTCGGCCACTCAGGCACAGCGATCACCCGGGACATCTACACCTCGGTGTACGACGAGCTGAAACACGCCGCAGCTGCGGCCATCGCCGCCGCAATCAACGGCGCTCGCGCGACAGCCGCACCACCCAAGCCGAGCAGACGGACGGCGACGACCCTCGACACGGCGGGTTGAACAGGCCGGAGGTCGCATCGACCACAGCAGCGGACCTTTTGTGTCCTGGCCATCTCGCTGTGCTGCCGGACACTTTCACAGGTCAGTAGGGGTACAACCCCCCCGCCATGCCATGGACCTTCGAACTCGCAGAGCCCGGATGTCCCGATCCTGCGAGCCGAAAATCCACTGGAGCCCTCAAGGAGGTCAGGGTTCGGGCATCGAGTTCTGGAACGCAGTCGGAACGCACCCTGGACCACGCCTGGACCATCTGGGCTGACGGGGCGTCAAGAGGTTCAACCAATCGGAGGTTGAAAACACAAAACCCCTGGTCAGCTACGCTGCCAGGGGTTTGACTACGGGTGCGCCGCCAGGGACTTGAACCCCGAACCCGCGGATTAAGAGGAGAATCTCCGAAGTCCGCTGGTAGAGGCAGCGGCAGCCTCGTTGGTAGCCGGATCCGGGTGGTCCAGGGTGGTCCAGGGCGGACGGAACCCTTGGGCAGTGGATTTGTGATCCGCTGCCCAAGGGGGCTCGGATCTGTTTGCTGGGATCGCGCCCGGCCTGATTGTGATCGCTGTGACCACGGGGTAGTCGCGTCCTCACGAGACTGCGGCGACTGTCGCTCACGAGACACTCTGCACGGACCCGTCACTTCTTCTTCGCGGCGTCTCGCAGGAAGCTCCGCACCTTCTCGCGAGCCTGCTCCGCGACGTGCGGGCCGTGGGTGAACGCGGCCACCTGGTACTCCAGCTCGCCGAGGATGTGCGAGGTCTGACGATTCAGCTTGATGTCGGTGCAGAACGCCTTGACGCCGAACCCTAGCTTCCGAACGTTCCAGATCGAGTCGCCGGTGATCAGCGTTCCGCTCGATTCGTGCATCAGAGCGACGTGCCCAGGCGTGTGGCCGGGCGTGTGGTGGACGCGGAGACCGCCCGCCACCGGCAGGATGTCGCCCTCCTCGAACTCCTCGCCGATGACGATCGCGGGGAAGTCCTTGCCCGGTGCGCTCAACTTTCCCACCCGGCGGCCCAGGAAGGTCGACTGGTCCCGGGGCGGGGCCTGGCCGATGCGCGCGAACGGTGCGTCGATCGCACTGATCGCCACCGGGGCGTTCGCCTGCTCGGCGAGTGTGGCCGCGCCGCCGGCGTGGTCGCTGTGTGCGTGGGTGAGAACGATGCGGGTGACGTCGCCGACAGTTTTGCCCATCGCGGCCAGGCCCGCGGCGGCCTTGGCCGGACCGCTCTTGAAGCCGGTGTCGACCAGTGTCACCTGCCCGTCGTCGTCGACCAGCGCGTAGATGTTGACGAAGTCGAAGCGGGCGGCGGGGATCCGCCAGACGTTCGGCGCGATCCTGATCGCGGCTTCCTTGCTCATCGTTGTCTCCGGTGCTCGGATCGGGTTGGCGTCTCATCCTGAGCCGGATGTAAGGCCATGTCGATGGGTGGAACGCAAGTGCCGAGATTCTGATCTGGCAGCGCTCTCGACCTGGCCGGATGATCCGCCGATGTGAGGGTCGGCCGGGAACACGGCCAGGTTTTCGCCGGTCGGTTTGCCGACGCAGCGAACATCGACTTCTAACGTACCGGCGAATAGGTGAGTAAAACGCTGAGTACCGTACCCCCGAGCATCATGCCGATGACGAAGGCAAGCCCGATGACGCCGATCGGTCTTGATCGGGCAGGCGTAGTGGTCTGGGGCCTCACTGCACATTCAGGCGGTGCGTCTGGCGCCGCGACAGTCGCGAACAGGGGAGCCTGTGCCGCGACGACCCCACGTCTGCTCCATTCAGCGTCGGCCAGTTCCCACACCGCGCGCAGGGCGACCTCGGGTTCCCCGGCCAGCTCGCAGAGGGCTCGCACAGCACGCCACGGCGGTAGTGCCTCGCCGTTCAGCCATCGTCCCCAGGAAGACTTGCTGTACCGGGTGGCTTCGGCGAGCTTCACCTTCACCACGCTGGATCCGGTGCGCACGCGAAGGGCGCGAAGCTCGGCCGCGAGAGCCCACGTGGAACCCACCGCTTGTGGCGGCGCGTCAGGCGGTCTTCCGTCGTGCGCGGCAGTAGTACGCCGCCATACCTGTGTCGCAGCACGGTACAGGGCCGCGATGCTTGCCCGGTCCGCGACGCCCAACCCGGCCAACCCGGCCAACGACTCGACGGCTTCATACGGTGGCAGAGCCCGGCCGTCCAAATACCGTTCCCAGGAGGACGCGCTTCGACTCGTCTTCGTCGCCAGCTGGGAAAGACTCAGATCGCTGTCGTCCTTCATCTTCCGAAGTTCGACGACGAGCCGGACCACCAGCGGGTCGAGTCCGTCGCGCAAAGGCTTCCAGCGAGGCATGCGTCATCTCCTGTTGGCCCGGCCAGGCCATCACGACTTCGCCTTGTCGGGGCTGGGGTAGCGGGCCTCGTGCGTCATGGCGATGCGGCCGGTCTCCATGTCGAGGACGTGGCCGGAGACGCTCACCTTGGGCGAGAGGAACCGGGACGTGAGCAGGTGCTCGACGTCGGCCGCGACGCTGTCGTGCGGGTCCGTGACGACAGAGCCCGCCAACGTTGCCTCGGGGATGCCGGTGCCCTCGGCGGCCTGGCGTCGGAAGTCGGCGTCGGCGAGGAACCCGGTTCCACACTGCGTGTGGTGGATGATCGCGACCTCGAAGAGCGACTCGGCTGGGCCGGCCAGTTGCTCGGCCAGGAATGCCAGGTAGGCGATGTCGTTGATGACGGTCTGGGTGACACGCCCGCCGGCGTTGCGGATGACGGGAGCGTCGCCGGGCCCGAGTCCCAGGGCGAGTGCCGGGTCGATCCTGTGGTCCACGCAGGTGAGGACGATGACCTGTGCGGTGGGCAGCCCGAGGGGCACTGGCGTGTACGCCTGGACGAACTGCTCGTTCTTCTCGAGCAGGGGAGCCATTTTCGTGGTGCTCATGATGGATACCTTCCGGATTCGGTGAATCGCTGCGTCGGCGATTCAGGCTGGGCCCCCACCCCGTGACTGGTGGCGATGTCCTGGATGGCTGCGGCTAGGAGCTCGGGATGTTCGCTGGTGGTGAGATGGCCGCCGGGGAAGGTGAGGATCTTGGCGTCGGGCACTCGTTCCCGCGCTGCGGGGATCTGCCGCTTCTCGTAGGCGTCCTCGCTGCTGCCGCCGATATATACGGCGACGGACCCATCCAGCTGCTGGTTGATTGTGGCGAGATCCCACCGCTGCCGGTGACGGCTGTGCTCGTGGACGAAGCCCGCGCCCTCATGGGCGAACCGCGCCCCCTGGTGCCTGGTGATCGCCGACCACAGCTCGTGAAGCTCACTATCGGTCGGGCGGTAGACGCGGGAGTAGATGCGTGCCTGCATCCATGCGCGGGCGAATACCGCGGGCGAGCGTTGCCCCCCCCCGCACGCCGAGGGCTCCCAGCGGCGATCTCAACAATGGTGTGCTCTGCCACGGGTGGCTGTGCGCGTCGTAGAACAGACCACCATTCATCATGAACACGGCCGATATCGTGGTCGCCGAACTGTCGGGGGACGCGTTTCGCTCGACCTGACGTTGGAGCAACTCCAGCAGTCCCAGCGAGGTGTAGTCGAAGGTGACGACGGCGGTCCGGTGCACGCCGTGGTGCTTCCACAGCGCTTCGATCAGATCGGCACGTTCCAGGGTCGAGTACTTGTAGCCCTTGGGCTTGTCGGAATCGCCTTGCCCGACGGGCTCTACGTATAGCCGTGGACTGAGATCATCGGAGAGCAGCCTGTCGACCTGCGCCCAGCCGTAGGAACCGTCGGGGAATCCGGGCAGCATCGTGAGCCATACGGCGTCCTCGCCCTGCGCGGGAGAGTGCACACGCTCGAAGACTTGCAGGGCGTTGGGGTCTTCGGCGGCGTCACGCTCGGACAGCACCCGCGCGGGCGTTGGGCTGTACCAGATCCGCTGCCCACCTGCGAACCACTCTGCCGCGGTCACAGGGGGTGTCTTGTCGTCGGCATCCATGAAAGCCTCCTGGAATGTGGACGCTGTCCACACTCTAACCCGGGTTAGTGGACGGTGTCCACTTGGAGCCCGGCGGGGTCAGCTTTGTGTACACTGTCCACGATCGTGACCCGCATCGAAAGGCTGGCCATGACCATCGGTGGTTGGCAGGACGAGCAGCTCGAGGCGATGGCTGGCTGGACGCTTGTTCAGGTCGCGTTCCACGCCAGTCGCGAGAACATGACCCGTTTGATCGAAGCGCATCCCGGACTTGCGGGCAGTCCCGTTCCCGCTTGTCCGGCGTGGACCGTGCGAGATCTGCTCGCACATGTGGTGGGTCACTGCCGGCCTGAGCTTTCCGACGAGGGCGACGGCGCGAAGCCGCTGCACCCCATCGAGGAACTCGGCGTCGGCGAACTGCTCGACGAGTGGGCGTGGACCGGGCCGCGGGCCGAGCGATCGCTGGCCGAGAACGAGTTCCGCCACCGCATCTGGGTGATGGACATGTTCACCCACGAACTCGACCTTCGGCGGACCGTTGGCGCGCCGCTGCCCGACGAGCAGCATCCTGGGTTTCGCATCGCGTGGGGCGTCGTCCTCGGGGGCTTTTCGGCTTCGATCGCCGCGCGCGGCATGCCGGCCTGCGCCTTGAGGCGCAGGATGCCCAGTGGGTGGCCGGCTCGGGGGAGGAGGCCGGCGCCGTGCGCGCGCATCGGCTCGACCTCTATCGGTCACTCGCCGGGCGACGTACCCACGAGCAGATTTCCGAGTTGGCCTGGACCGTTCCGGCGACGCCATGGCTGCCCGCGTTCACTTGGGGGCCTTTTGATCCACCGGCGCAGGCATCGGAGCCTGTGATCGGCTGAGGGATCAACGCCAAGGAAGGGCGAGCAGGAAGCAGGAGCCCACAACGAGGAAGCCTCCGCCGAGGATCGCGCATGCAGCGTTGAAGCGGCGGCGACCTCGCGTGTTCGGCATCTCGGTGCCGATCAGGCTTCTCATTATGTTGTTCGAAAAGCCCGCCATCTTGTCGCCGAAGCCGCCGGTGTTCAGCCACAGCAAAACCCCATAGGCGACCGCTATCAGTCCGAACACAAGCCCGACCACGGGCATCAGGGTCCTCATGAGCGCACCTTCCTGCAGCCGGCAATTGCCCTGATCGTTGCAGGTGCTACCCCGGCTACGTCCAGCCGCCGACAGACGATGCCGAGACTTTGGTCCGAGAGCTCGCAGACCTGGTGGATCGCCCGAGGCGTATGACGATGGAGCGGGAAGCCGATAGATCTAGCCGGTCGGGTGCTCCTGCCCGCTATCGCGGCGTGGGCGGGTCTGGTCCGTCTAGTACTCCAGTAGTCGTTCGTGACGCGTGAGGCTGAGGTGGTTGGAGAGACGGGACAGCCGCCGTCAATCATCGTGTGGTGTGAAGACAACTGACGAGAAGGCGGCTGCTGTACCGGGTTTAGACTTTGCCGCCTGCGAGGCGGGGTTGGCCCTGCTCACAGGTCGGATAGCGGGCAGATTCGGGCGGGCGGAACCGCGGCGCCACGCGACGGCGATGCTCAGGGCTTTGATTGCTGGGCTGCCGCGGGTGAACTGCTGGACGCTGGCCGAGCACGCCGGGTATGCCACGCCCGGAGCGTTCCAGAATCTGCTGTCTCGGGCGCGGTGGGATCACGACGGCGTGCGCGACGACCTGCGTGAGCATGTGGCCGAGCGGCTCGGGACCCGGGAGGCGGTACTGGTGCTGGATGAGACCGGCGACGTGAAGAAGGGCACGGAGACCGTCGGGTCCAGCGGCAGTACTCCGGCACCGCCGGCCGGATCGAGAACACTCAGATCGCGGTCTACGCAGACTGGGCCACGGCGTGCGGGGCGGCGTTCATCGACCGTGAGTTGTATGTCCCCCGAGCGTGGACCGAGGCTCCGGGAGCGGTGCGCGGCGGCCGGGCTGCCTGAGCAGTTGGAGTTCGCCACCAAACCGGCCCTGGCCCTCGGGATCGTGACTCGGACGGTGGCAGCGGGGATCCGGCCGAGCTGGGTGGCCGGCGATGAGGTCTACGGCAACGACCCGGATTTGCGTGCGGGGCTGGAAGGTGTGGGCATCGGCTACGTCCTGGCCGTCCCACGGTCGTTGCGGCTGCGCATCGGCCCGGCCTCGATCCGTGCCGACGTGCTGGCTGCGGCCCTCCCCGAGGCATTCCAGTCCGGCAAGGCCCTGGCCGGGCGGGATGAGCACCAGGTCCGCCGCTACACCTCCTGGTACCGATGGACCGTGCTGGCGATGCTCGCCCACGCCTTCCTCACCATCACCACCGCCCAGCAGCCCGGACCTCAGACCGCCAGCAGCCTGATCCCATTCACCCGCAACGAGATCAGGCACCTGCTGGCCACGCTCACATTCACGATCCCGCACCGGCCCGATCACCGCTGGTCCTGGTCGGCATGCCGACGCCGACACCAACTCGGTGCGAAACACTGCCACTGCCAGCGGCGAGAATCATGCTGGACGTGACAGGCGCGAACGACTATCGGACATCGAGTCGGAGTGTCAGCCGAGGCCGCGCGCACCTCGCACCTGACTTGACGGGGCTGGCGACTACGGCGCAGCCAACAGCCCGGCCTGCCGACGGGCAAGCGCGAGCAACATATCCCACGTCCATTCCGGAGAGCCGGAGCCGGACACCACGATCACGTGCGAGCCGACCGCTGCCGCCAACATCCTCGCGACCCCGTTCCCGACGGGCCCGCTCGTGTGCTGCTCGTGCGCCCAGACCCGGCCTGCCCCGGGAAACGGATCGATCTCCACAACCCGCTCCTGAAGCACGGTGACTTGGCTACGCTGGTTGCGAAGTCCCCGGTCCCCGACTACTTCGATGGCCTGGAGCGCATCGGACTCCGAGGCCAGCGGCATCACCTGCACCCAGCACCACTGCCGGTTCGCGAGTTCGAAAGACCGCCATGCCGTAATGCTCCTGGCAGCGCGCGCTCGCTTGCCCCACTCCGTCGCCGGCCCAGTCACCCCGGTCCGCCAGGTCCGCTCGTCAACCACGGCCCAGCCGCCGCCCGGCAGATCATCCACCGTCACCACGCGCGCCAGCATCTGCCTGGCACCAGGCTTCGGTATCAACTGCGCCGCGACGAATCCCAACCGATTGAGAACCACTGCCGCATCGTGCCAGAACCGACGAAGTCCCGGCTACCGAAAGCCTGCAACCAACGACCCAGGCAGCACACAACCATCAGCCCAGTAGCGAACGACTACTGGAGTACTAGCCGCTGGCTGCGGATGTACCGAGCTCAGATGAGGATCTCCTCGTCGACGTTGGTCAACGTGCTGATGTCGGCGTCGAGGAACTTCGAGAGCTCCGCGAAGTATTCGCGGGATCGGCTGACGTACAGGCCGTGACCCGCGCCCTTGAAGACCACCATTCTTTTGTTCTTCAGTATCTTGGCGACTCGCCGTGCGGTGAGATCGATCGGTGCCGATATGTCGTCCGTGCCGTGGAGGATGAGCGTCGGGGTGTCGATTGCTGGGAGCTCGTTTCGCAGATCGAACGGTCCGTTGGTGGCCAGCAGTATCGGCATCGACGTCTCGACGATCTGGCGGCGCGTCCAGTTCACGAGCTCTTCGGACACCGAATCCTCGGCATCGAAGTATTGACCCGGATACGCGTCCATGAACGCGCCGACATCGCGCTTGATGAGCTCGGCGCCCTTGTCCAGGATCGACGGGTCGAGGCCTTCGGGATTGTCGGCGGTCTTCCTGAGGTACGGCATCAGCGTTCCGCTCAACACCAGGCGGTCGATCCGGTCTGCGCCGTGGCGGGACAGGTAGCGGACTGCCTCGCAGGTTCCCAGCGAGTGGGCGACCAGCGTCACGTTCGACAGGTCCAGAGTCTCCAGGACGGAGGCCAGATCGTCGGCGAGCGTGTCCAGGTCGTACCCGACGCCGGGCCGGTCGGAGCGTCCGTGACCACGCCGGTCAAAGGTGATGCACCGGAAGCCCGAACCGGCGAGATCCGCGATCTGGTAGTCCCACATGCAGGAGTTCAGCCCCCAGGCGTGAACAAAGACGACTGGTCGGTCTCCCGGCCAGTCGGTGAAGAAGAGGTCGGTGCCATCGCTGGCCTTGAGGTACGGCATTGCATCCTCCGCGAATGTTCGGTGGTACCCGGTGATCATTCGTCCACCTGCGCGGCGATGTCGATTACCTCCGAGGTCAAGTCGCGGCGGTCGCCGTCTGCGCCGATCCGCCTGACGGAGAAGAATTCCCGTCCCACCGTCGTTCCGATGACTGAGACAGCACGTCCAAGGGATCGCCGGGCCAAGATGTCGGCGGTTAGGTGTGCACCCCCGATCTGTCTCCGTATTCTGCGAACAACATCCCGCAGGGACGGAGGTACACGTGCCGACCAACTGGGCACCGCTGCCGGCTGGGCTGTCCGATCCGGCCCGAAGACTCGCCGAGGAGCTTCGGGCGATGAAGGATGCCAGTGGCCTGACACTCGCCCAGCTGGGCACGAAGACGCACTACGCCCGTTCTTCGTGGGAACGCTGGCTCAACGGCAAACGCCTGGTCACCCGCTCCGCCGCGCTGAGCCTCGCGGCACTGGTGGGCGGGGAGCCCGCGTGGTTGCTGGAACAGCTGGAGCTGGCCGCCGCCGATCCGCAGGGCTTCGACGGAGCCGGCGCCCCGCCGCCGACGGTCCGTGCGCCGCACCCGGCGGGCACTGCCTTCGCGCCGATCGCCCAGCTCCCCGCGGACATCGCGGACGTCACCGGACGCGAACCGGAGACCGCGCAGCTCGTCGAGGTGTTGACCCGGGGCGGCGACGGTCCCGGCCGGCTGCCGGTCGCCGTGGTGACGGGCGGCGGAGGACTGGGCAAGACAACGCTGGCCGTGCATGCCGCGCACCAGGCCGCCGCCTGGTTCCCCGACGGCCAGCTGTACGTCGACCTGCGCGGGGCGGACCCCGCGCCGCGCGAGGCGTCCGACGTTCTCGCCAGCTTCCTCAGGGCGCTGGCAGTGCCCGAACACGACATCCCACAAGCGGTCGACGACCGGGCTGCGCGCTACCGCACGGTCCTGACTGGACGCAAGGCTCTGATCGTCCTCGACAACGCCCACGACGCAGCCCAGATCCGCCCCCTGATACCCGCCGCGCCGGGATGCGCGGTACTGGTCACCAGCCGCCGAAGGCTGTCCGGTGTGGCCGGGGCGCATCGCCTGGACCTGGATCTGCTGGCCGCCCCCGATGCGCTCGCCCTGATCGAGAGTGTGATTGGGCCCGAACGCGCGGCTGCCGAGCTCGGGGCTGTCGCGGCGATCGTGGAGTGCTGCGCGGGGTTGCCGCTGGCGTTGCGCATCGCCGGCGCGCGGCTGGCCGACCGGTCCACTGGTCCGTCGCCGCGTTCGCGGCCCGCCTGTCTGACCGGCGCCGGCGGCTGGACGAGCTGTCCGTGTCCGATCTGGCGATCCGTGCCTGCTTCGACGCCAGCTACGCCGCACTGCTTGTCCCGGATCCGTCTGCGGCAGGCGTCGCGGTGCCGATCCGGCGCGCGTGTTCCGGATTGCCGCGTTGGTCCCGGCCGCCGCTTTCGACGCCGATGAGATCGCCGCGTTGTTGGGGGAGGAGGACACGGACGTCGAGGCGACTTTGGAGCACCTGGTCGACGTCCATCTGCTGAACGACGACGGCGATGGCCGCTACCGCTATCACGATCTGATCCGTGACTACGCCGTGGAATGCTTGTAGACCGGCGAGTCGGCCGTCGAGCGGGGTCGGGCTGTGTGCCGGCTGATCACCTGGTACGCCGACACCGTCGAGGCGACCGCCGAGCCCCTGGGCCGGGCGTGCGGAGTGCTGCCGGTCGGCGAGCGGGAGCCGGATACCCCGGCTCCGCACCGTTTTTCCGGCCCGGATCCGGCGGCAGCCTGGTGCCGTCAGCACTTTGACGCGCTGGCGGTCGCCATCGACGCGGCACCGGCGGTCGGCAAGCCGGAGCTGGCGCCGCGCATCGCCGTCCACATGTACGGCTACGCGGTGTTGGACATGACCGTCGACTGGTACGGCTGTCTTGAAAAGGCATTGTCGGTCGCCCGCGACCACGGTGACCGGTGGGCCGAGGCCTGGGTCCTGCACCGGATGGGCGACTGGCACCAGTGCTGGGAACGGGCTGAAAGCGTCCCCGTGTTCGAGCAGGCCTTGCCCATGCATCGTGCGCTCGGTGACCGCTTGGGCGAGCTGTGGGTTCTGGCCAACTTGACCAACGTCTACAGCACGTCCGGCCGCTCCGAGCGCGCTATCGCCTGGGGGCAGGAGGCGCTCACCGCGTACGCGGCGAGACCGGAACCGCCGTTGCCGTACTTCGAGCTGGCGGCCCTGGGCGGCATCGGGCTGGCCCACTCCAGGCTGGGGCAATACGAGCAAGCGGTCGAATACATCTGTCGCTCGCTCGCGCTGCACCCGCCCGCAGACCGCTCCCGCAACCACGCCATCGGCCTGGACAACCTCGGCGAGGCCTACCGGGCGCTCGGCCGCTTCGACGAGGCGATCGCCGCTCTTGAGGAGAGTCTGGACCTCTTTGTTCGCAACGACGACCGCCGAGGACAATCCGACGCGCTGCACACCCTCGGCCGGATCTTCCAGGAGACCGGCCACGCCGACGGCGCCCGCGAATGCTGGAAGCAGTCTCTGGACCTGGCCGAGGAGATCGGCTTCAGGCCTGCGATCGAGCGAGCACAGGCCAGCTTGGACGCGCTTGACGCGTGAACCTGTCTGGGCAGTACATCTGGCCCGCCCTGATTGCGCTGCCCGGTTCGGTGGCGGGCGTTGGATGAGAATCTTGCCCGACGTCTTTCATTGCCCCGCGCATCCTCTATGCAAGTCCCCGTTTGCCAGACGCGGCGTCCCAAATCGCAGGTAGCAGCTTTGGGACAGGTGGGATTTCCCACTGTCAGAGTTCGAGCTCGAATACTCCGGCATTGCATAGCCACGATTGCTCCGGGTGGCTCGGTTTCCTTCGCGAGTCGCACCACCGACCCGTTGCATCAAGCGCTCACGAATAGGAACTCAGCCACATGAACCTGCCCAGCCGACCCCGCACACGGGTGGCGCTCACAGTCGGTGCGACAGCCATCGGGCTCATCGCGACCGTCGTGCCGGCCCACGCCGACTATGTCTATGGCTCCTTCGACAATTTCAGCACCCCTACGTCAAGCGGCTCCCTCGGCCCGGCCCTCGGCGGTCCGATCACCCGCGACCAGATCATCGCCCGCGCCCGGGAGTGGACCACTGCGGACCAGGGCGCCGGTGTCTGGTACAGCGAGGGCGACGGTTGGGCGGACACCGCGGTCGGCGGCCCTTTCAGGGCCGACTGTTCCGGGTTCGTCTCGATGGCGTGGGGGATGACCTACAGCCAGAGCACTTATTCTCTCCCCGACTACAGCCACGAGCTGACCAAGGGCGGCTCGGCGGACTACGCGCAGATGCGGCCCGGGGACGTCTTCATGTTCGTCGGTGACCCGAACACCGGCAGCGGTCACGTCGAGCTGTTCGCCGGCTGGGTGGACAGCGCCCACACCGTCGCCGGGGTGTATCAGGAGGCGCATTCCGGAACGCGCGCCTCCTACAGCACCGACAGCGTCTCCGACTTCGCCGACAACGGCTTCCTCCCGTACCGCTACAACAACGTCATCGACGCGCCTCAGCCTCCCCCTCCGGCGCAGACGCCGCCGGAGACGGCTGCGGGGTCGTCGGTGGTGCATGACGGTTACACGAGTGTGTATTCGGTCGATGCCGGGACCGGTGATCTGCAGGAGACGTACCTGCCGAAGGTGGGTCAGGCGTGGGCTACGCAGGATCTGTCTGTCAGGTATGGCACGCCGGCGGTGTTGGCAGGGACTGAGCCGGTCGCGATCCATCACGGCAGCTACACGAGTGTCTATACCGTCGATGCCAGTAGCCACCATCTGCAGGAGACATATCTGTCGGCGATCGGCTCGCCTTGGTTCACTCAGGATCTGTCGGCGAAGTACGGTGCTCCGGCGACGCAGACCACGCCGACGGCGGTGCTGCACCAGGGCTGGCTCACCATCTACACCATCGACCAGGGCAACGGGCATCTGCAGGAGACCTATCTCTCGGCGATCGGCAGTCCTTGGTTCTCCAAGGATCTGTCGGCGCAGTACGGCACGCCGGCGGCCAGCCTGACGCTGAAGCCGGTTGCGATCATGCATAGCGGCTTCACCAGCGTCTACACGATCGACGCCGGCACCGATCACTTGCAGGAGACGTATCTCTCGGCGATCGGCGCACCGTGGTTCACCCAGGACCTTTCGGTCGGCTACGGCGCGCCAGCTACTTCGACGTCCCCGACAGTTGCGGTGCATCAGGGTTGGACCAGCGTCTACACCATTGACCAGAACGACGGCCATTTGCAGGAGACGTATCTCTCGGCGATCGGCAGCCCTTGGTTCTCCAAGGACCTCGTGCCGCAGTCGGGCACGCCGGTCGCCGACGCGGCCACCGCGCCGGTCGCTCTTTTCCATGATGGCTACACCAGTGTCTACACCGTCGACGCCGGCTCCAGGCACCTGCAGGAGACGTACATCGACAAGATCGGTGACCCCTGGACCAGCCAGGACCTGTCCGCCAAGTACGGCACGCCCGCGGTGACCGGGAACATCGACGCCTTGGCCCACCCGGACGCCAACCAGAACATGACCTACGCCAGCGTCTACTCCCTCAGCGCCGGCAACAACGACCTGCGGGAGACCTACCTCTCGGCCATCGGCAGCGCCTGGTTCTCACAGGACCTGTCCGCCAGGTACGGCACGCCAGCGGCCTCGGCCATCTGACCACCTGAAACGCCGACTCCCCTCCGGCCTACCCCGGCCGGCAGGG
This sequence comes from Catenulispora sp. GAS73, assembly GCF_041262085.1. Lineage (NCBI taxonomy): Bacteria > Bacillati > Actinomycetota > Actinomycetes > Catenulisporales > Catenulisporaceae > Catenulispora > Catenulispora sp. GAS73. The sequence continues at coordinate 38,557 of NZ_JBGCCM010000020.1, read as the reverse complement.
GAGTCGGCACATCAGGTGAAGTGCAGGCCGAACGGCAGGTGAAACCGCAGGCGGAACCGCAGGTAGGCCAGGTCAGTTACGGAGAGTTCGGTCAGCCTCCGCCGCCGGTGGATAGAGCTCGCGTCACACCACGGATGGTGTCCACCAGTTTCGCTTCGCTGGTCGGACGGCCGGCCTCGAGCCAGGACAGGGTGAGCTCGATGGTCAGCTTCGGGATGAGCTCGGCGAGCCATTGACGGTGCGCGGGGTCGTTCTGGGCTTGGCGAAGGTAGGTCTCCGTGATCCGCGTCGCCAGTCGGCTGCGTTCCTCGATGAATTCGGCGAATTCGGGTTCGTGCTGTGCGTGCCGGAACAGCAGCCGGAAACCGTCGGGGTTCTCGCAGGCGGCAGCTACCAGATCCTCCACCGTGTCCGGAGTGTAGGCATCGGGCGTGCCGATGCGGGAGCGCATCCGGGCCTGGGTGTCGTCGAGTACAGCGAGGTAGAGCTCGTGTTTCGACGCGAAGTGCCGATAGATGATGGCGCGCGTCACCCCGGCCTGGAGTGCCACGTCCTCCAAACCGGTCGAGGCGTAGCCCTCCCGTGCGAACGCCGTGGCCGCGGCCTGGATCAGCTGCGCTCGCCGCTCTGTACGGGGCAGCAGCTTGCGGGGACCCGGGCTCTGCTCGGTCTGCGTCACGCTCACCATCCTTGCAGCTTCGCCGGTATGCCATCTCGAGTTGTGTACACTCAAAAGTGTATACCTCAACGTCTACACTTGGAGGTAGATCATGGCGGCCCTGTTCCCAGGACGTGTCGGCGGACTTTTGAGGCAACCGGCAGTGCTGCTCAACCTGATCGCGCCGGTAGTCGCCTATCGTGTGCTGGCCGGACGCGGGATGTCCGCGACCGGCGCGCTCGCCGTGGCGGCGGTGTTCCCGGCGGCGGGGGCCTTGCGTGGCTTTGTGCGCGACCGCCGTGTCGACCCGGTCGCGCTGCTCGCCCTGACCGCGATCGCGGTCGGCCTTGTCGCCGGGCTCGTCTTCCATGCGGGGCGGATTCTGCTGGTCAAGGAATCGATCACCAGCGGCGTGCTGGGTCTGGTGTGTCTTGGCTCGTTGTTCGTCGGCAGGCCGTTGATCTTCGGGCTGCGGCGGCGTCTCTACATGGGCGCCGACCCAGTTGCTGAAGCAGAGTTCGAACGCAGTTGGCAAGAACCGAGGATGCGGACCGAGGCCCGGCGAACGACCGCTGTCTGGGGGGTCGCGCTCCTGGCCGAGGCCGCCGTGCGAGTGGGGCTGTCCTACGTGTTGTCGACCTCGACCATGGTGACCGTCTCGCCGCTGATCGCCGTGGTCATCCTCGGTCCGCTGGGCGTGGCAACCCTGCGTCCGCGCATGTCTGGGGCGTCGGCGGAGCCGGCGCGAGTCGTGGCCGGGGCGACCGAATGATCGACCGCCTGCCTTTCCCGCCCTCCGGCGAACTCTTCACTCCGCCGCCGCGCTACCGCGAACTGCAGGAGACCGCGCCGGTCGTCCCCGTGACCACCAGTACCGGAGACCCTGCGTGGCTGGTGGCACGGCACGCAGACGTTGCCGCACTCCTCGGCGACGAGCGTCTCGGACGATCCCACCCCGAACCCGAACGGGCAGCCCGCGTGTCCACCTCGGTTCTGCTCGGCGGACCGGTCGGCGACCACGCCACTGAACGTGAACGCCACCGGAGGATGCGCCGGCTGCTCGGTCCCGCCTTCTCGGCTCGCCGTATCAGCCTGCCGCAACCGCGCGTCGCGCAGCTCGTGGACCGGTTGATCGACGCGCTGCCCGCACCGCCGGCAGACTGGCACCGGGCGTTCTCAGTGCCTCTTCCAGTTCTGGTGATCTGCGAACTGCTCGGCGTCCCGGTGGACGACCAGGATCTCTTCCGTGGTTGGGCGCAGGACATGACGGATCTGACCGCGCCGGACAGCGCCATGGCCGCTCGCCAGATGTTGGTCGCCTATACCCATCGCCTGATCGTGGCCAAGCGGGTTGATCCCGGCGAGGACGTCATCTCGGACCTGATCGCCGCCCAGGCCGAATTCGCGCTGACCGATCAGGACATCGCCGGCACCGCGGCCATGCTCTTGTTCGCCGGCCATGAGACGACTGTGGTACGCCTCGACCTCGGCCTAGTGCTGCTTCTCACCCATCGCGAGTACTTCGACGCGCTGTCCGCTGATCCGGACACAACGCCGACGGTGGTCGAGGAAATCCTTAGGCTGTCGAGCCTGAGCAGCGCTGTCGGCGGCCTTCCCCGCTACGCACACGAGGAAATACGCCTCGGTGAGGTCACCATCTCCACTGGCGACGCGGTCATCCTCGCTCCGCACGCCGCCAATCGCGACCCGCGTGTCTTTCCCGATCCTGACGTCTTCGATCCCATCCGCGCGCCGAACCCCCACCTCGCCTTCGGCCACGGTTCCCACTACTGCATCGGCGCGAGCCTCGCCCGCCTCGAGTTGACCGAAGCGCTCGTGCGTATCGCTGCTCGCTTGCCGGAGCTCAAGATTGCCGTTGCCGCCGACACGCTGCGCCTGCGGGACAACCACCTCACAGGCGGTCTTGCCGAACTTCCGGTCGCCTGGTGACGTCAGGTGGACAGCCCTTCTGAGCAAATCCATGTCGTGATCGCCGACGATCACCCGATAGTCCGCGACGGCCTGTCGGCCCTCCTTGGCTTGCTGCCCGACGTCGTTGTGGTCGGCACGGCTGTCGACGGCGAAGACGCGGTGGAGGTGGTGCTTCGTACCAAGCCTGACGTCGTGCTCATGGACTTGCGCATGCCGCGTCTGGGCGGCGTGGCGGCGATCTCTCAGATCCTTGCCCGGAACCCGGAAATCGGGATCATAGGGTTGACCGCATACTGCGACGACGGCGAGAAGCAAGCCGCCTTCTTAGCCGGTGCTGCGGATGTACTGACCAAGGACGCGGAGCGCCACCAGATCTACCAGGCGCTAATCAGGGCGGTGGCCGGGACACGCCGCGAGGAGCGTTCGCAAGGGCACGGTACGCGCATCCGCACGGTGGACCTGACCTGTCGTGAGATTGACGTACTGCGGCTGATCGCCGAAGGCCGTTCTAATCGGGAGATCGGCGATGTGCTGCAGGTCAGCACGGCGACGGTGAAGACGCATATCAATCGGATCTTCGCCAAGATCGAGGTTCGTGACCGGGCACAGGCTGTTCGCTTCGCGTATATCAGTGGGCTGGCAGCGTCTGATGGATGGAAGGCCGTGGGACGGCGTTCGGTGGACGCAGCGCAGGCTGGATGCGAAAACGCCGGTCGTGTGGAGGTGGGACCATTGGAAAAGGGTAGTGAAAGGTTCTCGGGAGAGAAGGTTCTCAGTAACCTGCGTTCCTTTCCCGGGCGGATAGCCGTCGCGTGCACTCCGCCTCATGGCGCGCGCGCAATGTTCGGCGGAGAGAACGAGAACGGACGCGGCTTCGCGGTCCATGTGATCTATGAGGTGCCGGCCCGGCGATGGCTGGTGGTGCGGACCAAGGCTGCGTCGCTGTCGGCCAGCCCGGATAACCCGGCACTGTTCGTGACGATCGACACGCTGCAGAACGCGTTCGGCTTGTACAACCAGGCGCGCGGTCGGCCTACCTTGGGCGGGCCGCCGCCGAAGGGGATGTCGAGTGTTGAGGTTCGAGCATGGATGTCCGAGCGTGCGGCTGCGAGGGCCAGGAGCACCCTGGATTTCCGCAGCCTTCCTCGTAGCCCGTTCACCCTGCTGGTGGACGGGGTCGGCGTCGACGCGGTGCGTGTCGACTATCCGGACTGTTCCGGTCTCGAACTCAACTGGGATGGGCAGACCGTGCAATGTGTTGGCGATCCTTCGGATATCGACATGCTTTCGTTGCGTACCGCGGTGGAGGCGGATTACGCCTAACGCCTAGAAGGCCGATGAAAATCATGCGTTCTGACCTCGGTTCTCCCCGCGAAGGTGCTGTGCCCTGGTGGAAAACCGGATCGCAACCTGACCGGCACGACCCCGTGCACCGTGGATCAGCTCATCGTGGCCCTGATGACGCATCCGTAGGGCTCGGACCCGATCGGGGCGCGGGTGACCATAGATTCCCCTAGTCAGATCAGCAAGATTGCCGAGGCTGAGGGGCCGGGGAATTGAGTCCTCGGTTAGTCTCACAGCCGTTGCGGCGGTCTCCTGAACGCGCACGGGGCTGCTTCAGCTTGTTGATGGCCCGCCCGGACTGACCACACCGGCGTCAGCCATTTCCACGGGGGTTACGGCGCATTTCAGTAGACTGATGGCTTCCCAGCCCGTCAAATGCGCTCAAATCGCGCAGGTCGATCCATTGTGTGGGCTCTGTCCTCGTCGTATCGACAGTCTTGCGCCGTCTGCGCCACCAAACGAAAGCCGTACCGATCAAGCCCAGCGGCGCCCACCACGGCATGTTGCGGACCACTCTGAAGACCAGGCGACCGACCAGAAGCAAGACAAGGACGATCGCTGCCAGGCCGGCGACCGGCCACGCGATCCATGGATCGTGGGCGAACCAGTCGTGCAGCCACCCGGTGTGCGGCGCGAGCTGACCGCGTGTTCGAGGAGCGTGCATGTTTGGGATAGTCATCGTGCTTCCACGAAAGCAAGCCGGCTGCGAAAAGGCGTCAACCCAGGAGGTTGATGCGGACGGCGCCGTAAAGCAGACAGCCTTCTCAGCGACCGGAAGTCGGCCGCTGAGAAGGTGAGGTGAGTGATGGCCTCAACGAGGCAGGGTCTGGAAGAACTCGCGGATGTCGCCGGTGAGCAGCTGCGGGACTTCCAGTGCCGGGAAGTGACCGCCGTCGTAGAACTCGGACCAGTGGACGACGTTGTGGGTCTTCTCGGCGAAGGGACGTATTGCGTAGTCGCCCGCGGAGAAGACGGCGATGCCGGTCGGGGTCGTGCCCTTGGCCTGGGGGGCGAACATCGCTACGTCGTGGAAGCGCTCGTAGTAGTAGTTGGCGACGCTGTGCGCGGTGTCGGTGAGCCAGTAGATGGTGACCGTGGCGAGGATCTTGTCGCGGTCTATCGCGTCCTCGGGCAGGGCCTTCGCGGAGTCGGTCCACTCCTGGTACTTCTCGACGATCCAGGCGAGCTGGGCGACGGGGGAGTCCGCGAGCAGCTGCGCGAGGGTGTTGGGGCGGCTGCCCGCGAGCTGCATGTAGGCGGATCCGTCGTCCTGGAATTTCTTCATGCGGGCGAGACGATCCTTGTCGGCGTCGGTGAGCGCCGCCATGTCGGCCGGATCGCCGGTGGGGAAGGTGACCAGCGAGTTCACGTGCAAGCCGATGACGTGCTCGGCGTCGTCGCGGCCGATGCGGGGCGCGATGAACGCGCCGTGGTCGCCGCCGTGGACGCCGTAGCCGTCGTAGCCGAGGCGGCGCATCAGCTCAGCCATGGCGTGGGCGATCCGGCCGTCGTTCCAGCCGGTCTCGGTGACCGGTCCGGAGAAGCCGTGGCCTGGCAGCGACGGGATGACCAGGTGGAAGGCGGGAGCGTCGCCGGCGCCGTGGGCCGCCGGGTCGGTGAGCGGGCCGATCATGTCGTTGAAGTCCAGCACCGTACCGGGCCAGCCGTGCAGGAGCAGGAGGGGCGTGGCATCGGCGTGCGGAGAGCGGATGTGCAGGAAGTGCACGTTCTGGCCGTCGATCGTCGTGGTGAACTGCGGGTACGTGCCCAGGCGGGCTTCGACTGCGGGCCAGTCGAACTTCTCGGCCCAGTAGGCCGTCAGCTCCCGCAGGTAGCCGGTGGGGACGCCGCGCTCCCAGCCGGCGCCCGGAACCGTGTCGGCGAAGCGGGTGTTGTTCAGGCGGTTGCGCAGGTCGTCCAGGGCGGCGTCGCTGATGGTGACGCTGAAGGGGCGGATCTCGGTGTCGGCGTTCGCTGTGTTCGTCATGTCTTCAACGATGCTCGTAAAGAGGGGGTCCGCGGATCATGAGAACTCGTTATCTTCGCCGGCCGAGTGCTCACGGTAGTCTTCAGTCATGGTGAACCTGCCGGTCAGCGGCACCTTCATCGGTCGCGCCGGCGACTTGGCGAAGCTGGATGCGGCGTTCGGCGACCCTGCCGTGACGGCCGTGCTGGTGGCCGGCGGGGCCGGGATAGGCAAGTCCCGGCTGGTCGGTGAATTCCGGGTGCGGCTGCTCGAGAGCGTGCTGGTGCTGACCGGCCGCTGCCCGGAGCTCGGTGGCGACGGCGTCGCGTTCGGCCCGTTCTTGCCGCTGGCCCGGATGCTCGCACGGGAGGTCGGCGTAGCGGGGTTGCGCGAGCTGATTCCGGCTGCGAACCCGGCACTGGCCCGGTGGCTGCCGGAACTGGCCGGCGCAGCGGTGCCGGGCGGCGAATCGGACCGGACCCGGCTGTTCGGCGAGATCGTGACCGTGCTCGAGCGTCTGTCGCAGCGGCGTCCGGTGGTCCTGGTCATCGAGGATCTGCACTGGGCCGACGACTCCAGCCTCGATCTGATCGCCTTCCTCATCGCCAACCTGGCGGACACCGACGTGCTGATCGTGGCGACGCACCGCCCGCTCGGACCGGGCCGGCCGCGGGACATGATCGGCGAGCTGTCGCGGCTCCGGTCCGTGAGCAGGATCGAGCCGGAACCGCTGACCCGGTACGAAGTCGGCCGTCAGTTGGCTGCGCTTCTGGGGCGGGAACCGGAACCGGGATTCGCTGGGCGGGTATTCGAGCGCAGCGGCGGCAATCCGCTGTTCGTCGAGGCTCTGAGCCAGTCCACGGAGGATGCTCCCGCTGATTTCAGTGGTCTGCTGCTCATCTGCGTGGCCGGCCTCTCGCCGGATGCCCGGCACGTACTGGACGCCGCGGCCGTGGCCGGGTCGCCCCTCGAACACGAGCTGCTGGTCGAGGCGGCAGGCCTGCCGGATGAGCGACTGGACACGGCGATCACGCAGTTGGTGGAGGCCGGGCTGCTGGTCACGCGGGACACCGGCTACGAATTCCGGCACATGCTGATCCGCCAAGCCGTCAGCGAGAACCAGCTGCCGGCCCGGCGCACCCGGCTGCACGCGAAGCTGGCTGCGGCGCTGCGTGCCAATCCCGTGTTGCTGCCCCCAGAACTGCGCTATGCCGAACTCAGTCAGCACGCCCTTCACGCCCGCGAGTGGCCGCTGGCACTCACTGCCTCGTGGCAGGCCGCTGTCGTCGCGGGCGACGCCGGCGCACAACCGGAACAACTACGCCACCTGCGACGGATGCTCGAGCTCTGGGACAAGGTCGACGCACCTGAGCGACCGGTCGACCGACTGGCTCTGCTCATGCGCATCGCTGAGGTCAGTGCTCACCAGGGGGCGGTCGAGGGCGGCCTGGCAGCTGTCGACGAAGCTCAGAAGTTGGCTGGCGACGACGTGCGGCGTCTCGGGAAGCTCCTGACGTTGCGGGCCAGGCTCAACAACCAGGCCGGCGGCGGACGTTCCGACCTCGAGCAGGCCCTCGCCAACCTGCCTGCCGAGCCGCCGACCTTGCTTCGTGGGCAGGCACTCATTGATCTGTCCATCGCGAAGATGTTCAGCGCCGACCCGTCAGCTGCGGCGGTGGACGCCTCCGCCGCGATGGCGATCGCCGAACGGCTCAGCGGGACCGAGGCTGCCTCGCTCACCGCACGCGCCCACACGATGCTCGGGTTGGCCGCGGCCGAGGTCGACACCGCCGATGCCACCGGACACTTCGTCGCCGCCCGGGCTGCGAGCCCAGACCCCGGCACACTGCTGACCGTCGTCATGTGGGAGTCGGCGGTGCTGCTGGCGGCAGGGGCGTACGCAGCCACGATCGATGTCGTCCAGCAAGGTCTGCGGGCCGCCCACGAGACATTCCGGTTCGTCGAGAACGGCGCCGTGCTCATCGTCAAATGGGTGCAGGCCCTCACCGCGCTCGGTCGCTGGCCGCAGGCTCTGACCTTGATCGAGGACACCTTCGTCGACCCGGTCCCTCCGCTCAGCCGTGCGGTGTTGCTGCTCAGCTGCGCGAAGATCAGGCTCGCCCAAGGCGACCTCGACGCGGCGGCGGTGGCGACCGACGAGGCGGCACCGCTGCTCGGCAACGCGGCGTGGGCCGGTCAGTACCGGCTTGAGCTCGCTGCCGTCCGTTTCGATCTCGCTGTGGCTCGGCGCGATCCGGGTGCCGGATTGAGACTTCTCGCGCTCCTCGGTGGTGTTGATGCGACGAGGCACCATCACGAGATCTGGCCGCTGCTGACCCGCGCTGCGCGACAGCCCGGCGCCGTCGGACTCGATGCCCTCGCCGAGTCCCTGCCCTGCACCACCGGCCCCGACCGGGCCCACCGGCTCACCTACGCGGCGACCGTCACGGGAGAAGCAGAGCGCTGGGAACGGGCGGCCGAAGCCTGGCGCAAGCTCTGCCAACCACTGGAGGACGCCTGCGCGCGCTTTGCCGCAGCGTGTGCACATCTCGCGAATGGAGAACGCGGCAACGCCAAGGACGCGCTGCAGAGCGCACTCACCACTGCTAGCGAACTCGGCGCGACCCCACTCGCGGACGAGGTCGAACAGACGGCCCGGCGGGCTGGTCTCGACCTTGGCGGGCGCGGGTCGGCCGAGGCCGCCGTACCGGTCGCCGATACTGATTTCGGGCTCACCGCGAGGGAGATCGACGTTCTGCGGCTCGTCGCGAAGGGGCTGAGCAACCGGCAGATCGGCGCCGAGCTGTTCATCAGCGGCAATACCGCGGGCGTCCACGTCTCCCGGATCCTCGCCAAGCTCGGCGCCGCTACTCGTACTCAGGCTGCTGCCTTTGCCCGGGAGCATGGTCTTGTCCCCTGAGTGGCGTTCCCGTCCGGCTCGTGGACCCGCTAGGACGGTCATGCCACTATGCCGCGCGTGAATCGATCGAGCGACGCCGGGTCGGCGCCCGAAAATGTTGACGCCTTCCGGGAACCGGTGTTTGGCGAGTCCGGCCTGATGGTCGCGCCTAATGACGCTGGGCTGCGGCACATCCGTGAGTACGGTCTGGAATCGTTTTGGAACCTGGACTGGGACTGCTTCGACGTCACCCGGCCACCCGCGATCTGACAGGGGGCAGACGTCACTCCGGCAGCCTCTCCGCGGCGGGCTTCGGGAATGCGTCCATGTCCGGCCATCCGGCAACCGACCGCTGGCAGATCTGCATGGAACCCCGGTCGGGACAGCATCTTTGCCAGCCGGCCCGGACGCTAGCTCAGAGTCTGAAACGAGTGCTGCGGGCAGACCGCCGTGACCGTGAACACCTGCGCGAGGCCGCCGGGATTCGGGCATGGCTCACGTCGCTTATCGAGTTCACAAAGGCTTTGCGCCGAATGGCGCCAGCGCAGCGGTTCCGTGAGCGTTTCGGGACGCACCGCGACGCCGAAACCCGGCCCAGAGATCCGCGGGTCGCCATCGAACTGATACCGCGGCTGACCTATCATCTTCAGTCGCTTTGCGAGCTTCAGCGCATAACAGTTGCCGCAGCCGGGAGAGATCCGATCGCATCCCGTCGTCGAAACCCGCTCGTTCGCGATTTCCGAAGGGTGGATGACGGGAACCCGAGGATCTCGACGGACGGTGGCGTGGGCTGGGTCCTGCGGTTCGTGCGAACTCATGGTCGCTGTTCTCCTTACAGACGCGATCGCGTGGAACGTTCATTGGCATGGGTTTTGTGCTGGCTGGCGGGTGGCTCGGGTGTCTGCTCGGTGCCGTACAGTGCGGCGAGTGAACCTGCCTGCTGATCTCGCGGCACTTCTCGGCGCAACGGACGAGCGTCGTGCACCCGTCCCCCTGCCGCCGGGCAGGGTGGTGAGTTCCGAGGAGGGACGCGGTCGTCCGGTCCTTTGGATGAGCGATGGGCCCGTTGATCCTGGTGTCTGGGCGCGGCTGTGCTCTGCTTCCGAGGCCCTCGGTCTGTGGCCGCTTCTTCTGAAAGGCCTTCGCCGAGACGAGGAGTTCCGGCCCTGGGGCTCAGGCGAGCTCTATCCGCAGAAGCTCTCCGACCCGAGGTCGCATGACGCGAGCATGCTGTTGGCGCGCTGGTGGGCCAGCTACACAGCCACCGATGACGACGACGATGACGACGAACGCGATGTGGCCAGGCGTCTCGCGGTTACCGCGCCCTACGGTCAGACTTGGCCCGGCCTGGCACCGTCTCCTCCGAGCGTCTCAGCTGCTCAGCGAGCGGCTGAATACGCCGACGAGCTCTTGGCCGGCGATTCCTCTGTGCGGCTGGGGCTGGTGCCGGCTGGATCTGGCGCTGAGGCGCTTCGTGAGTGTGGCTGGCAGGGGCCGCTGAACTACACCAACGACACGGGCCAGATCGCTGCCGTTCTCCTCGACTGGGAACGCCGATTCGGCGCCCAGGTTGTCGGGGTCGGTTTCGCTGAGCTGTATGTCAGCGTGGCTGCCCCCCCCTCTGACGGTTGGGGATGCCCTCCGAGTGGGAGCCGAGCACTTCGGGTTCTGTCCCGACAACGTCTGGCAAGGCTGGCCCCCACATACCCTCGCCGGCTACGCAGAGCGGCTTGTGGGCACGACCGCTTGGACCTTCTGGTGGGACTAGGAGCGGCTGGGCGGCTGATCGTCAGGACACTGCTGCCCGAGGTCACCGTTTTGACGGTGGCAGTGGGCGACACGCTGTTCAAGCGACCGGGGAACGGCTATAGCGGTCGTTTCGCCGCCTGCTTCACCGCGCGCCGCGAGGATATGGGGGCTTCCAGCTCGTCGATTACCGTGCTGGACCAGAAGTGCAAGATCATCTGCAGCGGCCTCAACGGGCCCCACTCGCGTTGAACGCCGGCGATCCGCTGGAACAGCACCGATCTGGGGAACAGGGCGGCGGTCAGCGTCTCGCCGTCGTGGCCGAAACGGGGCGGCAGTACGAAGGTGCTGAACTCGACGCCGGCCTGTTTCGCCACTGCGGCGAGGTCCTTCTCGTCGAAGCCGAGGACCGGGGCTGCGCCGACACGCCGCGAGCGCTGGTCGACCAGGACGAGCGTGTCGATCGGGCGCGTCTTGGTCCGCGCGAGGACGATGCCGGCGACCACCGCGTCGCCGGTGGGCGGCGCGATCGGGACCGTGCGCGGGCTTTTGAGGACGCGTGGTAGGAGATCGGAGATCAGGCCCGTGTTGGTGGTGCGCCACGTGGTGACGCGTCCGCGCCGGTCGGTGATCGCGATGCTGTCGCCGGTCCAAAGGACTTCCGTGGATGCGCGCTGGTAGAGAAGCTTCGGACGGGCCGCGAGCGGCTCGCCGACGGTGCCGCTCGTGAAGACGTGGGTGGTCTGCTTCGGAACACCCGAGCCGCGGCGGAAGACCTTCGATGAGACCCTGGCCGCTTCGCTGTCGAACAGGTTTTGCCTGGTCATGGTCCTGAGCGGCTCGGGCAGGAGACGCGCCACGACGCGTTCGGCACCGGCCGCCGTCAGGAGAAGGACCGGTGCCAGGACGGCGAGCGTGATCGCCAAGGCCGCGTATCCCCGGTGCGAGGCGAGGGCGGCAGCCGTGATCGCCGAGGCGGCGGATGCGATACGGAGGATCCACCGGAGCCAGCCGGTGATGCGGCTGAAGGGCTGTGTTCCGGCCCCGTTGTCGACCATGGACAGCGTCACGATTCCAGGGTACGGATGCTGATCGGCGAGCGACAGGCCTGGAAACTGCTGCCCAGCGGCGCCAACAAGCCTGGCGACTTCCGTTGAGTGACGAGTATCTTGGCCCGTTGGTGACAACCACTGTCCCGCGAGGACTTGGCAGCCAGCTCAAGCCTAGTCCCCGGTGACGACTACTGACTCAGGTCCGGGCAGCCGCCGAACTGCCTGGCGGTATCAGTGGCCTGCTCGCTCACATCCCAGGGCTCGGCACCGATCCCGCCGGCTGGAGCGCCGATCTGTTCGCGAACTGAGCGATCAGCTGAGGCGATCGCGTGCGCGGGCAAACCGTACGAGTTCTACTGGCCAGCCAAAGGTCACCGCTGCTCACGCCGGAAGTCTCCCGGGGTAAGGCCGGTTTCCCGGGCGAAGAACTTGCCGAAATTGGTGGCTTCGGTGAAGCCGAGGGCGTGAGCGATCGTAGATACCGGTTGATCGGTGTGGGCGAGAAGTCGTTGGGCTTCAAGGCTTACGCGCGCGTCGATGAGTTGTTTGGCGGTACGGCCGGTGGCGGCCTGGCAGGCGCGTGTCAGGGTTCGTGGTGCGTAACCCAGGCGTGCGGCGTAGGTCTGGACGGATCGCGTGGTGGCGAAAGAGCGTTCAAGTTCGCGGCGGAAGGCGAGGTACACGTCGGCGGGGCGATCTCGCCCTCGCCCAGGGGGCGGCGCGCCAGGATCCGCCGGGTGACGACCGGCCCACCGTCGTTGAGGTCGTCAAAGTCGGGGACGTAGGGCAGCCTGGCCGCGGCCCAGTCATAGAGCCTGGGCCCCTTGGCGCCGTCGCCGGCGGAGATCCGCAACCCCGCCTGCTCCGGCGCAGCTCCGATGACCTGGTCGATGCGCCATATCCCGACGTCGGTGCGGACTTGCTGCGACTTCGGGACTGCCAGCACATATCCCACCCCGGCGATCTCGCAGGTCCGCCGGAACTTGAAATCAGCCCCGTAGGCCTCATCGGCGGCGACCCAGGCGGCCGGGAGGCCGGCATCCCAGCAAACGGGCGACCATCGCCCGGGCCAGGGCCGGCTTGGTGATGAACTCGCGGTCGGCCGGTATCTTCGCCGCCGCGCACCGCTGGGCGTCATCAGTCCAAGACTTCGGCAAGTACAACTCCCGGTCGATCAGCGCCCGGCGGCGGGAGGAGGCGTAGGCGGCGAACACGCCGATCTGGCAGTTGTCGACCTTGCCGGACGTGCCGGTGTACTCCCCTGGCCACGCCCGCCGAGGTCACGCCCTTCTTGATGAATCCGGTGTTGTCGACGATCAGCACGCCGCCCGGCTCGCCGAGCCGTTCAGCCACGAAGTCTCGTACGTCGTCACGCATCGCATCGGCGTCCCAGCACGCTCCGGCCAGCAGCCGCTGCAAGCCGTCAGGGGTCGCGTGACCGGCGTACTCCGCCAGTTGCCAGCCGTTCTTCCTGCTCACCGGCGCCAAAAGTCCACGGACATAGTCCCGCATCCGTAATCGCGGCTCCCGCCGCGCGAACCGCTCGCCGAGCCGCAAAAGCAACGACTCCAGCTCGGACTGCCACGCTCCGACCTGCTCGATGTCCTCGACTATCGCCATGAGCTGCTCAACGACGACTCAGAGGCCTGAGTCACTTGAAAGAGGGCCCGAACCCGCACAGACGAGCACGGGCCCGCACTACAATCACCACGGGCCCGCTGGCCAGCGCAGACACCGAACCGCTGCTGGAGTACTAGCAGTGGCCGTAGACCCTGACGATCAGCGCGTCCGGCGCCAGCGCATCGAGATACCGGTACATCCCGTCGCCGAAGCCAGCGTTGCCGCGCGCGTCGTTGTAAGCGTCGGGCCTATGGGGACACCCGCTGCCGCAGGTTCCGTGATGCGCGGCGCCGTCGGCCTCGATCCACCATCCGTCGAGGGTGACCAGGTTCCAGCCGCCCAGTTGCCGGGTCACGACCTTGTCCGCGAAAGCCTCCGCACCCCAGCCGACGTACGCGAGATCGTTCGGCCAGAATTGGATCTCCGCCGAAGAGCGTTGCGGGTCATGGCTGCCGAGCGGGTGGGCCGCCCGAAATGCCCGCATGGCTGACTGCGCCTCAAATTCGGCGAACACCTGGTTGGGGTCGAAGCCACCGTTGGGATCAGGCTGAAGCCGACTCTTGATGAGCGACAGGGGCAGGGCCGGTGGGTGCTCCACGGCCAGCCGGTGCCACACCTCCCACGCCTCGATGGCCAGCGCCCGGCCCAACTCCGGCCGCTCGGACAGATCGAGCAGTTCCCGAGGGCCTCCCGCGCACATGCCGGGGAAGCTCAGTCTCGGCGCGTTGTCCTGCCAGTGAGGGCTGTCGTGGATCAGCCGCGCGTCGTCCTCGCAGCCGGGCCGGACCCAGAAGCCGTAGCCATCGCTGCCGCCCGCGATACGCCAGCTGTCCCAGAGGGAGCCGAAGTCCCATTCCAGATCGGTCTTCGCGCCGAACGGCGCGAGCGCGGTGGCCAGCGCGCCGGCGAGGTCCGAGCCGGCCTGCGGCGGCAGGCACACGGTCGCTGCATACCCTGCCATGCGGATTCTCCTCCTAGCGACGTGGCGACGTGGCGACGTGATGAGCAGCCACATGCTAGGGCCGGGGCATGTCGGCGTCGAGGCGATTAATCCGCATCCAGGTCCCGGCGGCAGACAATCACAGAGCCCTGCCACAACACCTGGCTTTCGCCCCACGAATGAGCGGCCCCCGGCATGAGTCCGAGCCGGGACTGTTCGCCCTAGTCATCCAAGCGGCACCCTGCCAGTTGCCCTGACCAGCAGGAGGGCGCGGCCGGGCATTCGGGAACTAGTTGTGCTTTGTTAGGTCGGGTGTGCGGTGCCGAGGTCGCTGAGGGTGAGGGGCCTGGTGCAGGTGGGGCAGGTGCCGGTCCAGATCGCCAGGATGACCTGCAGTTCTCGCAGGACGTGATAGACGGTCAGGCCGGCGTAGGGGCTTTTGGGTCGCTGCGCAGGAGTGTGCAGAAGGCCTGGGCGGCGGTGGCTAGGGTGAGGTGTCGGTGCCATCCGGTGTAGCTGCGGCCTTCGAAGTGGTCGATGCCCAGGCCATGTTTGAGTTCGCGGTAGTCGTGTTCGATGCGCTGGCTCGGAAGGGCTGAACCCGATCCATATGACGGCCTGACGCAGACCCGTTGTCGGTCGGTGCGGTCTGGCATGATCGCCTCCCGGCTTTCAGGAAGCGAGGTAGGCATGGACGAGCGTCCGGACCCGATCCAGATCGTTGCGCGGCCGAGTAGTGCGATCGCACAGGACCAGAAGCAGGCGTTTGGCATCTGGATCCCCCTGGCTGGCAAAGCCGACTGGCAGGTCGACGCGCTGGACGAGGCGGTCGCGTGGTCGGCTGGTGAATGTGGTGTCGTGGATGTCGAAGGACTGCGTTACCTGATCAGAGCGGGACTTCGAAGCCGCAGCAAGGCTGTGATCGTTCCTGGCGATCACGTCGGGGTCCACGTTTCTGACCTGGTAACGGGGCGCAGGTCGTTTCCCGCCAAGCCGGTCTTCGCGTCGACCGTGTGGGCGGAGCCATTGCTGCCGTGACGTCGCGGAGGTCGGTGACGGTTCGGATGGTCGAGCGGGGACCAGTCAGGCCTTGACTTGCTCGTCGGAGGCGGGGCGGACGCGCTCGGTATGACGGTCTGAGTCGGGACCACTGCTGCTAGGTTTGGGTTGTTCTGCCAGACGTTTCGGCTGGGCTCTCCCGGTCTGGGCGATCTGCCGTGCCTGGGTATGGGCGAGGCGGTAGGACTCGGTGCCGGTCTCGATGATTGTGCCGTTGTAAGTGAGTCTGTCGACGATGGCCGAGCAGAGCCGCGGATCGGTGAAGGTCCGCGTCCAGCTGCTGAATGACTCGTTACTTGCTATCGCGACGCTGTTCTTCTCCTCCCGTTGCCGGCTGACGGCGCCTCGGCCCTGTTTCAGGGATCAACCAGCGCTATCTGAAGAACTCCACCATCCTGACCACCGACGTGGGCATCGCCGACTGGGCCAACGTCTTCGGTGACGCCACCGTCGCCGCCGCGATGCTTGACCGGCTGCTGCACCGGGCCGCCGTCGTCGGCATCGATGGACCCTCATACCGGCTGCGCAACCACCAAAAGCACATCTCTGTCCTACGCGAAGGAGTCAACGCCCGTGTCTCCTGAGACCGCCACCTGCCCGATCTGCAAAGGCGAGTTCGACGTCTCGCCCTACGGCTCCGATCGGCGCGTCTACTGCTCACGCCGATGCCGCGAGCTGGCCCGGCTGCAACGCGACCACGCCAAGGACGCCGCCGCCCAGGCCCTCCTGGCCGCCGGCGCCAACCCGGACATCGTCGTCGGCAAACGCACATCCGTGAAACAGGACGCGAACCCGCCGGCGGTGACCGGGGCGGCCACCGGCCAGGCCCTGGAGCCGGCCGCCACCCGCTCCTGCCCACACTGCGGCGAGGCCAGCACCATCGTCGCCCTGCTCACCACCCCCGAAGCCGCCAGACCAGCTCTGCCACTGAGTACCTCGGCCGGCAGCGACGTCATCCCGATCCGCCGCGCTTGACCTCAGCGGCCGGCTCGCGCGAAAACCGCCAGGCCGGCCACCTACGATCGCACGGGCACCCCGAGCTCCTCCAACAGCGACGGCCGGGACAAGATCTCGGACACCGTCTCGCCGATGGCCGCGATGGTTTCCTCGTCAGTGCGCGCCCAGCGCGGCCCGGCATCGATCAAGAGATCGAACACGCCACCGTCGCCAGGATCGTCGGTCTCGTAGGCTTCGATGCCGAGTCTGCCATCGACCGTCACGCGGTCCTGTTCGAAGACCACCTGCAATTCGACCACCACAACTCGGCCGTCGGTGAGCACCAGGCACTGCCCATCGTGATAACGCACAGGTTCCGCCTCTTCGCCATACTGCCAGGTCGGGCCGAGAGCTTTGCGCTCAATGACCTGATATGGCTGGGCCTGCGAGTCGAAGTCCGACGCAAAGCGCTTGAGCTGGTAGTGAGACTGACGCAACACGGCCGCCAACACCGGGCCAGAGAGCATGACCTACCTCCTCGTTCGGGACGGGGAGGAGCCTACGACAACGCACCCACCAGCGATCACGCCGACAGATCAGGGCGAACATATCCGCGACGCCCACTCCAATGGCATGCCATCAACCAGAGCGCGAACCTTCAAAATCAGGGCTCTGTCGGAGATCTTGTTGCGGTCGTCGCGGATGGCCTGATTCCGCTCGTTCTTTGCCGGTGGCACCTGGCAAAGTTCTGGGTATGAGCAGCTTCGATGGTCTTCTGTCTAGGGTGCACGCATGGGTGGTCGTGGCGTGAGTATCTTCTCCGCAGCGGATTTGGCCGAGCCTTCTCTCGTCTGGGTCGAGTCGATGGGCGGCCCACTTATCGCCGTACCGGTTTCTGCGCTGGCCCGATGGCATGGGTGCACCCAGTCAGGGATGACCGTCGGGAGCGGCGAGGTTCTGGACGACTACGACCGCGCTTGTGAGGTGGAGGGCCTGGCCGGCGTGATCTCTGTCGGCGAGAAAGGAGCCCAGGGGCTGGTCCTTGCCGATGAGCCCGCCAGCAGCTGCTACCTGCCGGAACATCGCGCCTTCGTCCGCTGGCTCGCGGCTAACGGCGAGACCGATCTGATCGCCGCGGCCCAGAGAGTGCTTGCCGACCCTGCCACCCCGTGGGAGGAGTGCGGCACCTGGACCACCGACGGCCCGGCGGTGCTCATGGACTCTGTGACAGCTGGGACCGAGCTTGGCGTCGAGTATCCGAACGGCGGCGAGCTGCCGGAGCAGGCGCGTATCCCGCTCCAGCCCGGCACTTGGATGGTTCGCGCTGTCCACGCGTCGACGATCGACGAGACCTCGGTGGGCGTGATCCAACTCCTGCCACTGGCGTCGAGCAGATATAACATCCTCTGCCGAGGGAGCGCGTGTCTGCATCTCCGACAGAACCCTGGCTTCATCTCGGCCGGGGAGTTTGTTGCGCCTAGATGGTCGGCGTGTCGGTCCCGAGTCGGCGGCGTGCCGTTGACGATCCTGAACCGCGTGCTTGATTCAGGGTCTTGAGCAGCTATTTCCGCATCTGATGTTCGCGCGGCTGGAGTCGATTGACGTCCGGGCTGATGTCGTGGTGTTCGCGGTGGCCTCGACGTTGCTGACCGCGACCTGCCCGCGGTGTGGATCGGAGTCGGCCAGGACGCATGGCGGATACCGCAGGACCTTGGCGGATCTGCCGATCGCGGGCCGCCGGATAGAGCTCGACGTGGGCGTTCGGCGGTTCCGGTGCCTGGACTCGGGTTGCCCGGCGGCAACGTTCGCCGAGCAGATACCCGGCTTGACCGTGCCGTTCGCCCGCCGGACCAAGCCGCAGGCCCGCGCGCTAACCGAGATCGGGCTGGCGCTGGCCGGCCGGTCCGGGTCCCGGCTGGCCGCGACGCTGGGTATGGCCGCCGGGCGTGACCTGCTGCTGGGCCTGGTCCGCGCTCAGCCGGATCCGGAGATCCCGGCACTGACCGCTTTGGGGATCGACGATTTCGCGCTGCGACGCGGCCATCGCTATGGCACCATCCTGATCGATATGAAGACCCACCGGCCGATCGACGTGCTGCCGGACCGGCAGAGCGCTACCGTCGCGGCCTGGCTGGCCGACCGCTGCGGCATTGAGATCGTGTGCAGGGACAGAGCCGGCGCCTACAGTGAGGCGATCCGCACCGGCGCTCCGGACGCGGTGCAGGTGGCAGACCGGTTCCATCTGTGGCGAAACCTCGGCAAGGCCGTGGACAAGACGGTGCGGGTCCACCACGGCTGCCTGCGCCAGAGCCCCGACGACGTCACGACCGAGACCGTCGACGGTCCCGTGGCCGCCGAGCCCGCCGAGACCGCCGAGACCGCCGAGACCACGATCCCGCTGACCGCCTACGGCCATCCCAGCAAACTCGCCGCCCGCACCCTGGGGGCGCCATGCCCTGATCCGGAACCTGATAGCCGAAGGCAAGACGATGGCCCAGATTGCCCGCGAGCAGCGGCTCGATCCGCGCACCGTTCGCCGCTTCGCCACCGCCGAGCACCCCGAGCAACTCCTCGGCCGGGTCGTCGGCCGCTCCAACAAGCTTGACGAATACAAGCCCTACCTGTTGGAGCGCATCGCCGCCGGGGTCACCCAGGCCAACACCCTGCACGCCGAGATCCAGACCCTGGGCTGGCGCGGCAGCGTCCAGACCGTCCGCCGCTTCATCTTCCCGCTGCGCGGCGCGAAGAAGCTGCCACCACCCCCACCACCACGGGTCCGCGACATCGTCCGCTGGACCATGACCGACCCGGAGCACCTCACCATCGATGACATGCTCGCGCTCAAGGAGGTCCGCGCGCGCTGCCCCGAACTCGACGCCCTTGCCGGCCACGTCGCGTCCTTCGCAACCATGATGTGTAACCTCACCGGCCACGACCTGCGCACCTGGTGCGCAAACGTCCGTGCCGACGACCTGCCCGCGTTGCACTCACTGGCCGACGGGTTCCTTCGCGACGAGGACGCCGTCACCGCCGGACTCAGCCTGCCCTGGAACTCCGGCGCAGTAGAAGGTGCTGTGACACGCATCAAGTTCCTGAAACGACAGATGTTCGGCCGCGCGAAGTTCGACCTTCTCCGCAAGCGGATCTTGCTCGCGACCTGAGCACAACAAGATCGCCGACAGAGCCAAAATCAGAGAGCCTTAACACCAGGCCCGGCATGCCATGGAGGAGGCCGCACGAAAGGCCTGGCGCCGCGGGGACAAGGCGGGGTGGCGTGCGGCGAAGGACGAGCTGGCCGCGATGCCGCCCTTGCGTCCGGTATGCAACGCTGCGGCGCGTCAGAAGCTCCGGTCCACGCTGCGCTCGGCGCTGTCCGCGCCCAACAGTTGGTCACGATCAATGTGGCGGCGTTGGCGGAGTTGGAGTCTGGGCCAAGTCCCAAGGCGTTGGTGTGGACGCCTGAGCGGGTCGCGCGTTGGCGTGTCACGGGTGAGGTGCCCTCGACGGTGATGGTGTGGACCGCGCAGCAGACGAAGACGTTCCTGGAGCGGGCCGCGGGCCATTCGTATTTCACGTTGTTCCATCTGGTCGCCTTCTTGGGGCTGCGTCGGGGTGAGGCGTGCGGGCTGCGCTGGTCGGATGTGGACTTGGATGCCAGGACAGTGAGTGTGCTTCAGCAGATTGTGCAGGTGGGCTGGGCTACTGAGGTAACGACGCCGAAGTCGGGGGCGGGAGAGCGGGATCTGGCCCTGGCCGAGGTGACGGTCGGCGTTCTGAACCGGCACCAGCAGGCGCAGCGGAAGGCCAAGGCTGCTGCAGGCACAGCTTGGATCGACAGCGGGCTGGTGTCCACCAAGGCTGACGGGGATGCGCTGCACCCGGCGTGGGTCAGTGACGAGTTCAAGCTTCTCGTTAAGGAGGCGGACCTGCCGCCGATCCGGCTTCATGACTTGAGGCACGGCGCGGCCAGTTTGGCCTTGGCCGGCGGGGTGGATGTGAAGGTGGTCTCCGAGATGCTTGGGCACTCCACGACCGCCATCACCCGGGACACCTACACCGCTGTGTTCGACGAGTTGAAGCATGCCGCCGCGGCGGCGATCGCCGCAGCCATCAATGGCGCCCGGCCCGGCGCCAGGGCTCCTGGGGCGAGTGCGGGGGCCGCGTGAACCGCAGTCGCTGAGCAGTTCGGAGGTCCGCTTAAGCGGAGGACAGGGGTCGCATGATCGGTGTATGGATTAGTGCCGGGAAATGTTCGGCCTACTGGACCGACTGACTTTGCGCAGGTCGAGTGGGGTGTTTGCAATGGCTGCCTGGACCACACCCTGGACCATCGATCAGGGCGGGTAGCAGAACCCCGATTCTGTGGGCCGAAAATCCGCTGGACGGGGCTGGGAGGTCAGGGCCCGTAGATGGCGAACCGGAACGCAGTTGGAACGCACCCTGGACCACGCCTGGACCAAAAGATCAACGACCCGTCAGGTTGTCTAGACCTCACCAAGATCTAAAACACAAAACCCCAGCTCATAGCTATGAGCTAGGGTCTTACTACGGGTGCGCCGCCAGGGACTTGAACCCCGAACCCGCGGATTAAGAGAGGCTTGATCGGAGTTCGCTGGTTGGAGCAGTGTCCCGGCGTGTTGGCTGGCGGGGTGTGTCGGCCCGCCCCTCTCTGACAGTCTCGGCCGAGACGCTCGATTTGTCGGGTTAGTCTGGATGGGCGAGGCGTCCGGCGCATTGGATAGTCACATCGGTTGTCTTGGTGCTGGGTGAAATAGCTAGTCGAGGCGAACAGGGGGCGACCCCGCCACCCGCCACGCTAATTCGTCGGTACGTCGGCCATAAGTCGGGGGTCGTCGTAGGGGACCAGGCTGTTCTCCTCGATCATTGGAATGATGGCCTCGTACAACTCCTCGCCAGCGGGGCTGGGGTGGCCGGCATGACGTTCGGCGACCTGGAAGCCCGCGCCAGCCACAAGGTCTGCGAGTTGCAGGGAAGGGTGGCGGCTTGACTCTCCACGGACCAGTTCACCCATACGGACCTGCGAGACCATATAGCGGAACTCCTGAATACCGCGTCCACTCAGGTCTGCGTGCAGCTGGTCCAGGTGCCTGTCTGTGAGGACCTTCTGATCATCAGTGAGGACGTTGACCCTGCCAATCCGTATTGACCACAGCCGACTCATTGCAAAGACTGCAGGAAATAGCGGCTCTAGCGCCTCTAGCCAGAGCCCGTTCTGGACGTCCAGCGCGTGAGCATCGATCTCGGTGCGGCAGGCACGCAGCAACTCCAGCACTTCGCTGACGTTGCGACGATGAGAGCGACCCCATGCCTTCTCTACCGCATTGAAGAACTCCTCGGCGCTAGTGCCGCGGTTCTTGCTGGCAGCGAAGTCGACCGCCGCTTGAAGAAGGTCACTGAAGCCGTCGGACCCGAGCGCGCGGGAGCCATCAGTGAACAGAGTCCTGGCCAGTTTCCGGGCTTCGCCCGTGTTGCGAATGTCGACGCCAGCGTTATGTGCCTTCGTCTCGACGAACAGGTCGATGAGTTTGGCAACGACGACGTACTGCTTGTCCACGACATACACCGATGCTCTGGACCCCAGCGGTCCATCGTGACGGAGTATCTCGTTGAGCACCCCACGCTGCCGAGACCTCCCGTCCCGGGCGAACGAGGTACTGAACTTGAGCTCCGCCGAGGCGATCCGGGCCTCGCGCCGGATTGCCTCCACGATCGGTAGAGCGTCCTCGTCGCTGATCGCGACAGAGCCGATGATCAGATACCGGCTGCGGGATGCGCCGAGAAGCTGTTCACCATCCCACCCGGACTCGTCTATTGCGATCCAGCGGCCCTCTGGGTCTCCATCGCGAGTCGGATCCACCCGGTTACGTCGGCGATACTTCTCGCCAAGCAGGGCGGTGCCGCTGTTCGGCGGCCGATGACCGGGTTGTTGGCTCACCTGGAAATTGTGCACGATTGACGGCCGGGATCGACGTCGAATGCTTTGAGAGTGGTTCGGGTCAGCCCAGCGCGCGACCGCAGCGAGCCGTAGGTGGCTGCAGCTAAGTCCGGAGCGCTAGTTCCAATGACGAGTTCAGGCTCTAGCACAACCCGCGCGTGCCGGTGCTTGCCGCCACCCCGGCTTCGTTGAGCAGCAGCCGCACCGCCTCCTGGCCCATGGCGCGGCCGGGCATGTCCACCGCGGTGAGTGGGACTGGGGCGGCGCCGGCGGTGCGGTGTCTCCGCGGGCCGACGACTGCCACCCGTTCAGGTCCACAGATGCAGACCATGATGTGCAGCTCGTGGATGATGGCGATGGCGCGTTGGTGGGTCACAGCAATGATGCCGTCCGGGAGCCGTTCCAGTGCTCGGGAGGCCAGGTTCGTGGCGAGTTACGTGTCCGTTGTCGATGGTGAGGCCGGGGTTGCCGATCTTCTCCAGGATGATCTGGCCGCCAGCCACCCCCCCCCGTGCGGAGAGAGCCCTTCCTAACCGAGGCGACTCACCGCCCTTATCTACCGCGACCGCGTGGCGGGTGGCCTACTTGGAACCGCCCGCCGCACTGGCAGCTTCAGTCCTTCCGCCATGCTTTAGCGCGACGTCAGGATTGCCCAGTGAGCTTCTCCGGAGCGACCCATTCGGCGGTGAGGTCCCGGCACACCACACGTACCGAGCTGTCCCAGAATGCGATCTCGTGCGCGCAGCCGTACGGATGCGGCACGATCTCGTCCAGTGCGAGGCTCTCGAAGCGTGCGCCGTATTCCGTGCTGGGCGGGGCGACGTCGAGCGCCAGGTTGCTGACGTCCGCGTATCGGAGCACCAGCCATTCGTCGTGCTTCAGGCCGCTGGACTTCAGGATGATCTGGACGTCTACCGCCTCGAACTCGATTTCGTGCGTGATCGGGCCCAGGGCCAGGTCCTTAACGCATCGGCGGCTGTAGAAGTCGTAGTGTGCCGGGTCTGTGGCGAAGGCGCGTGCTCCGGGCGGTAGCTCCTCGGCGAGCTGGGGGAGGGCTGCGAGGTATGCCTGTGCGGACAAGACGCCGTCTTCGATGCTGACGTATTTCATCCGGGGTAGTTCCCTGGTGCGATCCGGGGCCGTTTCCAGTTGTCGCCTGTGACGTCGTCGACGCCTTTGTCGCCGAGGCGTCCCTGGATGCGCATGGTATCGATGGCGATGCCTTTCAGGTGGTTCTCGATGTTCTGCGGCACGGTGATGTCGTCGCCGAGGCTGTGCTTGGCGAACCAGCCGTCACTGCCGAAGGCGCCGAGTTCAGTCCCGCCCCCCTTCTTACCCTTCCATACGTGGATTTCGAAGTCTTGCTGGCCGGCAGTCTCGAAGCGGTCGAGATGGAAGGTCCAGCCGTCCGGGTGGTAGAACGTCTTCCGCTTCTGCGCGCCCATCAGGCCGAGCGGGTCTGCAAGCACCAGTGGGTTGCGGACGTAGGTGTGCGGGTTTGGTGCCGGTGCCAGGCCTAGTGGGTCTGGGGAGGCGAATGTGCCTGTGCCGCTGTCGTAGTAGCGGAAGTGGCTGTACTCCATCCCGGTTTCCGGGTCGTGGTATTGGCCGGGGAACCGTAGCGGGAAGTCGACGTTGGCGCTGGAGCTGCTGATGGTCGCTGCGGTCGGGGCGCCCCACAGTGTGCTCTGGCGCTGCCACGCTATTCGGCCGTCTGCGTCGAGGAGTTCGGTGGGGGTGCCGATGCCGTCGGTGATGATGGCGTGGAATGCCCGGTCGACCTCGGCTGCGGATGCGCCGTCGACCCAGGTGGTGCGGGTCTGTGCCGCGACGGCGAATGTGTCGGGTTCGAAGTCCCAGGTCAGCGCGGTCCACGCCCCGTCAGCGCCGCGTCCGGACTGTTCGGCCAGGTCGCTGCCGTCCCAGCTGAAGACCAGCTGCTCGGCTGGTGTGCCGTCGACGCCGAGCCGGGTCTTGGCCACCCGGCGGCCAAGGGCGTCGTAGGCGTAGTGCCATACCGTGCCGTCCGGTGTCTCGGCCTGGACCAGCCGGTCCTGGGCGTCCCATGTGTACGACCACTGCCGCACCTGCCCGGACAGCAGGCGCCGCCGGACCCGAACCACGCGGCCTTGGCCGTCGTGCTCGTAGTGGGTGCGTCCGGCCCGGCGGACGCCGAGCCCGGCGAATTCCCGGTCGCCGAGCGTGGCCGCCGTATCCGAATCCTGCGATCCGATCCCGGCGGACCGGGAGGCGTTCACGATCGCCCCGGCCGGGTCGTAGGCGTATTCTTCGCGCCACGCCCCGGCGTCGACCGCGGTGATCCGGCCCATCGGGTCCAGCTGGAATCGGCGGTCGCCGTGCCGCTCATCAACGATGTGCAGCGGGTAGCCGTCAGCGCGGTAGCCGAATCCGCGGCCCAGAATTCGGGCGTCGGGTCCGCCGGTCGTAGCAGCGCCGCCGCTTTCGGCCCGGACTTCCTGGCCGACCAGCCGGTCCATCGCGTCCCAGGCCTGGTTGAGCACCGCAGCCGCGCCGAGCCGCCGCGTTGTCTCGCGTCCGGCGGCGTCGTAGCCGAACTCCAGCCCCCCGCCGACCGTGGCGAGCGCGAAGGGCCGGCTGGCGACGTCGTAGGCCCACTTACTGACCGCCCCGGTCGGCGTGACCCGTCGGACCCGGCGTCCGGCGGCGTCGTACTCGGTGGCCATGGTGCGGCCGTTCACCGTTTCGGCGATGACCCGGTCGCAGGCGTCGCGGGTGAATACCACGTCGGCGTCCGGTGTGGTGGCGCGGGTCAGCTGTCCGGCAAGGTCGAAGGTGTAGTCGGCGAGCACGTGGTTGTCAGTGCTGGTCTGGATGATCCGGCCGCAGACGTCGCGTCGGTGCCGCAGTTCCTGACCGGCGCCGTTGACCCGGCCGATCAGGCGTCGCGTCGGGTCACGGTGGTAGGTCAGGGTGCGGCCGTCGAAGTCGGTCTCGCCGACCAACCGGCCGGCCGCGTCGTACACGTAACTCCAGCGCGGGCCGTCGCCTACCCCGGTGCGCCCCGGTCCGGTGACTGCGGTGAGCCGCAGCTCGGTGTCGAAGACGAAGGTGTAGCGCACACCGTCCTGCCCGGTGTGGGCGATCGGCTTGGCGAAGGCCCCGTACTCGGTGCTGATCACACCACCGGCCGCGTCGACCTCGCGGACCAGGTTACCGGCGGCGTCGTAGGCGCGTTCCTCGCGCGTGCCATCCGGCAGCACACGCCACAGCAGCAAGCCTTCGGTGGACCAGCCGCTGCGGGTCTGATTACCGAGCGGGTCGACGGACTCCACGACCTGGCCGAACATGTCGCGCCGCAGCTGGGTGACCGCACCGAGCGGGTCGGCGACCGTGATGGGCAACCCGGCCGCATCGCTCTGGTATCGGGTGGCCGCACCGAACTCGTCGACCACGGCGGTCAGTCGGCCCCGCTCGTCGTATTCGTACCGGGTCTGGGCGCCGGCCGGGTCGACGACAGCGACGACGTTCCCCCGGTCGTCGTACAGACGCTGCCACACGGCGCCGTGGGGGAGGACAGCGCGGGTCGGCAGGTGGTGCGCGTCGTATTCGATAGCGACTGTGCCGCCGTCCGGTCGCTCGATGCGCACCAGGTCGCCGCGCTCATCGAGGTTGTAGCGGTAGACGTGGCCGAGCTGGTCTGCCTCGTGAAGAAGCCGACCGTACCGGTCGTATGCGAAGATTTCGGCGTGGCCCAGCGGATCGGTGATCCGCGTGATGTGGGCGTCCTCGTCGTACTCGTAGACGGTCGCGTGGCCGAGCGAGTCGGTGACTGTGGTGGAGCGCCCGGCCTCGTCGTAGACGAACCCCGCGGACAGCACACCCCCGACACCCACGCTGTGCCGCACGCGGCACCACTCGTCGTACTCGTACTCGTAACGGAACCCGACCTGGTCGATCCAGGCCGTGATCTGGTTCAACGCGTCATACTCGTAGCGGTACGGGACCCCGCTGGAGTCGACAATCTCCGTCAGCCGCCCGAGTTCGTCGTAGCCGAACTCCTTGACCGTGGTGCCGACCTCCGGGCCGCCCTCGGTAAGCAGCCGCAGGGTGACCACTCGAACCCCGGCGCCTGTCGCTGTGGTGTCGACGGCGATCCGGTAGCCGGCCGTGGTGACAGCGGTCGGTGTGCCCTGCGCGTCGCGGTGGAAGTCGATCCGGTTGCGGTTGCGGTCGGTGATCGCTGTCAGGTCTCTGATTTGTCCGCGGTCGTCGGTGTGGTGCACGGTCGGGAAGTGCCGCACCTGACCGGTGGCCGGGTCGGTGATCCAGATCTCATCGGCGCGGCGGTCCCAGACCAGCGGCCAACGCACCCCGTCCTCGGGCAGGACCTCCTCATCATCGGCCGGCAGCGGGTAACGCAGGGTCCTGGCGTCCTCGCCTGCGAAGTGGATCCCGGTCGCGGTGATCGCGACCCGCTGGTCCAGACTCGACGACCAGCCAGGCCCGAACAGCCGACCGGTCGCGTAACTGGACGCGTAGGCCCGCTCCAGGACCAGCGGAAGCACGCCCGGCAGGCTCACATCGACGGCCTCGGCGATCATCTGCCCGCACACCACATCCACCGGGTCGCCGCCCTTGGTGGCGGCACTATCACCGCGGGCACCGATGCGATCCATCAGCTTGCCGCCGAACTTCTGCAGCAGCTTCCCGCCGACCATGGTGCCGACCAACAGGCCACCGTCCAGGAGCGCGTCACCCCAGTGGCCCTGCATCACATCGCCACCAACCTGGATCACCGCCCCGGCGGTGGCCACACCGGCCAGCACGTTGGCCCCGATCGCCAGGCCGGCGGTGATCACGTCCAGGCCAGGGACCCAAGAGGTGGCGAACGCGACGACGTCCAGGACCACCGCTACCTCGCCGGCGTACTGGGCGATCTCCCCGCCCCACTTGGACAAGTCTTCGCCGACGTGCTGCCACCAGGACTTGTTGTGGATGCCGTCGTGTTGGGCGTGACCAAGGGCCGTGGCACACGCCTTGGCCGCGGTGATGCGGTCGTTGTAAGCGTCGTTGGCTTGCGCGGTCAGCGCGGCCATATGGGCCTTGGCGTTGTTCAGGTTGGTCTGTGCGGTATCGTGCGCGGTTTGGGCGTCGCTGACTGCTTGTGGGTTGGGGTTGGCGGTGTGGTTCTGCTGCGCCGTCTTCAAATCGGCTGCGGCAGTGGTGGCGTTGGTGGTGGCGCGTTGCAGGTCGGCGTTGGCGTCTTGGGCTTGGCGCAGGGCGGAGTCAGCCTTGGACTGCGCTGCCTGAAGGGCCGGTGCGTAGGCCGAAAGGGCGTCGGAAGCTTCGCTGTAGGACGTGAACAGCTTCTGCAAGCGCCCCGGCAACGGACCGTACTGGCCCTTGAACGACTCAGCGGTCTGACCAACCCACTGCATTGCCGCGGTATCTGAGCCGAACGAGTTCAGGCTCCGATACGCCGACTCCACATCGTGGGCGAAGTCCCCGAACTCCTTCGCCAACGCCTGTACCGACTCCACGACACCAGGGGTCGGGTCCCCGTCCAAACCCAGAATTTCCCAACCTGTCGGACGCGCCATCAGTCAAGCCCCCGGTGCTCTCGAACAATCTGGCGTGTAGGCAGTCGTGGAAGTAAGTCAGTACTCGAACTTATCCTCCCCCTACACAAGAGATCGAGTGTACAAGCCAGTGTCGATCTCAGTAACTCCTTGGCGCGAAGCGACTACTACTGACTCTGGCGGATTGATGTCAGTTCGCCACAGAAGGCAGTGGCAGCGGTGGCCCCTGATGTCGCTGGCCGCGCGGCGGCAAAGCGGCCAGTAGGGGTGACTGCCCAGTCGTTGGTGAACTCCCCGTCTTCGCCGACAGCCGACTCGACGGCGCCGATGATCTCCGTGTCATCGGCCTTGTGGCTGTCGGCTTCAACATCGCCGATCCCTGTGCCGATGATCCGCAGGCGGATCCAAAGGCCCGGCGTGAGGATCAGTTTGCTCACGGATGTCGCTGAGCGCGAGTTCTCCGGTCAGCGAGACCCTGCAGAGCCAATCGCGCAGCGTGTCAGCCTCGCCCTGGATCAGTGGCGGGCTGTCGACCGTCCGCAGCCTCGGCTTGCGCCCCGCCGGCGTGAATTGTCGCCGTTAGCGAAGGCCAGCGGCCGAGCTGGTCGCACAACAATCCCACCCGGTCGCGCACGTTCACATCCGTATCCCGTTCCTCCTCTCCGCCCTCGCCCCACCATTCCAAAGTCGGGGACAGCGTAGGCGAGGGGTACTAGCATCCGAGGGGTATCCAAGCCGCGCGCTTGCTGACGCGTGAGTCGGGACATGGTTCACACCAGCAGAGATACGGGCAATTAGGGGAAACCGCACATGGCAGCAGACCGGCAGTCGGACCACGCCGCTGACCCTGCTGATCTTCTGTGGACGTTTGTGCGCCGTGCTGAAAACGATCCTGCCCTCATTCTCGATAGCGGAGCTAACAGTGCCTTCGTTGCTCTGTCGAGCGTAAAGGCCCAGAAGAAGGGCACTGCTGCTGTTGAGGCTGCTCAGGTGCTGGGGATGTACCACTGGCTGCGCTATCTGGCGCTGCCCGATGAGCAAGCAGCTGACGAACTCTCTCTGGCAATCAACTACTCCACGCCGCTTTATAGGAGCCGCCCCGAATGCGTGCCACCGCTGTTGCACGCGATCATGATTGAATGTCTCGACCACACACCTAAACGTGTTGATTCGCTTCTGCTGTACAACTACGCTTGCGACCTGCTCACTTCTTATCGGCGCACCAAGCAGTTGCATTTGCTTGAGCGGGCCATCCGCCTGCTCGAAGACGCCGCCGCTGATCCTCCCACCAACGTCTCTTACCAACTCAATATCCTGCACAATCTCGCGGTTGCGTTGCGAACGCTGTACGAGCGCACCGGGGAGTTGGGAGACGCAGAGGAGGCGGTTCAGGTGTGGCGGGACGCCCTGGCCGCCGTGCCCAGCCAGGACCCGGAGCGCGCCAACTACCTGCACGGGCTCGCTGTCAGTCTGCAGACTCTGGGCGATCACACCGGGGGACAGAGCGCGTTGGAAGAAGCGGTTCGGGTCGGGCGGGAGGCCGTGGCCGCCACACCCGAGGGCCACCCAAAACGCGCTGGTTATCTCAATGACCTCGGTGCCGCATTGCTGGGGTTGCACAACCTCAGCTTGGAGATGAGCGTGATCGAAGAGGCTGTGCAGGTCGGGCGCGAGGTGATGGCTGCTACCCCCCGTGACCACCCAAGCTACGCCGGATACCTGACCAACCTCGGCAATGCACTCGGCGAGCTCTTCACACGCACTGGCAAGGTGAGCACCCTGGAGGAAGCGGCACGCGTGTCGCGTGAGGCCGTGGCCGCCACGACCCGTGACGATCCGAACCGGTCCATATTCTTGACCAACCTTGGGAATATCCTCCGGCAGCATTACGAGCGCACTGACCGGCTTTCCTCCCTGGAGGAAGCAGTGCAGGTCGGGCGGGAATCCGTCGCGCTCGAATCAGACAGCGGACGCCTGAATAATCTCGGCATCGCTCTCCGGGAACTTTACGAGCGGACAGGTCAACTGGCGGCGCTGGAGGACGCGGTTAGGTTCCTACGGGATACCGTTCTCGTCACAGCGGCTGACCATGTTGACACTGCCAAGCATCTGGACCATCTCGGGGAAGCCCTCCAAGTGTTGTACGAATCCACGGGGCAACTGCCCCTGCTGGAGGAAGCGGTCCAGGTCGGACGGAGAGCAGTCGCCGCCGCACCCCGGAGCGTGCCTGGTTACGGTGCTCGATTGAGAACCTTGGCAACGGGCCTCCATCTCTTGTCCATGCGTACGGGAGACTTGGGCAGTCTGGAGGAGGCGATCCAACTCGGACGACAGGCAGGGTATTCGGGCAACCTTGCACTCTTCCTTCGGTCGTGGTTCGTGCGTACCGGGGATTCGGGCGCTCTGGAGGAGGCGATCCAACTCGGACGAAAAGTAGTCGCGGCCTCGTCCCGCGACGGGCCTGCACGTGGTCTCTGGCTGGGCAACCTTGGGCTCTTTCTCGCAGACCTTTATGGCAGGACCGAGGAATTGAGCGTGTTGGAGGAGGCGATCCAGGTTGGGCGAGAAGCAGTCGCTGCCACGCCTACCGAAAGCCCTGACCACGCGCTGTTCCTCGGCAATCTCGGGTCCGCTCTCCATGCTCAGTACAAGCGGACCGGCAATCTGGACGCTTTGGAGGAGGCGATCCGGGCTGCGCGGGAATCGGTGGCCGGGACTTCCGAGGCACCCGTGCGACTTATGAACTTCAACAACCTCGCGAACTCTCTGCGGGACCTTTACCAGCGGACCGGAGATTTGGCGACGTTGGAGGAGGCGATTCAGCTCCTGCGGGAGGCGCTGGCCGCCACCGTTGACGGTGAATCCAGCCGCATCGAACGCATTCACAACCTCGGAAATCTCCTCCAGCAGCTTTACAAGCGCACGGGCGAGGCGAGCGCTTTGCAGGAGGCTTGTCGATGCTACCGCGAGGTCGGGGACAATCCGGCGGGCACAACGAGCCTACGGATCTGGTCGTACCGCGATTACGCGCACTTCGCCACAGACCTTGATACCCCTCAAAACAGACTGGCGGCGCTAGAGAATGCCATCGACCTGCTGGACAGCCTAGCCCCGGGCAGCTTGGCGCGCGTAGACCGCGAACACCACATTGGTGAGTTGCGCGGCCTGGCAGGCCAAGCAGCATCAGCTGCGCTGGCTGCGGACCAACCAGAGCGCGCCGTTGAATTGTTGGAGCGCACTC
Source organism: Catenulispora sp. GAS73 (assembly GCF_041262085.1). NCBI lineage: Bacteria > Bacillati > Actinomycetota > Actinomycetes > Catenulisporales > Catenulisporaceae > Catenulispora > Catenulispora sp. GAS73. The sequence continues at coordinate 7,647 of NZ_JBGCCM010000020.1, read as the reverse complement.
GCGGCATCCTCGCCGCTGACACTCTGGGAGCCAGAGGCCGCGATGCGGCCCGCCTGCGGCAGAAATATCCGCAACTGGCAGACGAATTCGAGCAACTGCGCACCAAACTCGATATCCTGCAGCGATCCCACCCCACGCCAGAGCATGCCGAGCGGAGCACTGGAATCACGGCACTGGAAACCACCCGGGATGACAACCAGCATTTGGCTGCCGAGCGGAAAGACGCTCACGACTCGTGGCGCCGGCTACTCGACCGTATCCGTAGCGCTCCTGGATTCAAGAGTTTTCTGTAGGCACATCCAGTCGACGAGCTCGCATGCCACGCGCACAATGGGCCTATCGCGCTGGTCACTACCGATCGCAACCGGTGCGATGCCCTGATCCTCACGAGCACCGATTGCCCTGTGGAGGTAGTGCCTCTGGAGGGGCTAACCCACGCCGCGACTGCCGAGCAGTCAAACCGGCTCCTAGCCGCCCGCCATACGGCCACCGATCACCGACTCGACCCCATGACACGTGCCGGAGCCCAGCAGGAGATCCTGGCCGTCCTGGCCTGGCTTTGGGATACCGTCGCCGATCCGGTACTCACCCATCTCGGCTACACGACTTCCCCTGGGGTGGGAGAGCAGTGGCCCAGGCTGTGGTGGTGTCCGGTTGGGCCACTCGCGTTTCTACCCCTGCACGCGGCCGGCCACCATGCAGAAGATCCTCCAGCTGGGCCGACCGGCGCGCGTACCGTGCTGGACCGCGTGATTTCTTCCTACACCACCACCGTGCGCGCGCTAGGCCACGCCCGCACCCGTCTGCTCGAACCCGCTCCCGCGACGCCTACTGTCCTGCTCGTCCCCGTAGCTGACACTCCTGGCGCACTGCTTCCCGGCGTAATTGACGAAGCCGCCGCTATCTCCGAACTCGTCCCCGACGCGGAACTACTCACCAGGCCAACGCGCGACACCGTACTGCAGGCCCTTCCTAACCACCGCATCGCCCATTTCGCCTGTCACGGTTATGGCGATTGGAGCGACCCCGCCCGCAGCCATCTCGTTCTTAACGACTGCGCCACCGCTCCGCTGACGATCGCCGACATCAGTGCGCTGAACCTGACCGCCTCCTTGGCCTACCTCTCAGCTTGCGACACCAACGTCACCGCGTCGCGCCTGATCGACGAGTCACTCCATATCACCAGCGCATTCCAACTCGCCGGCTACCAACATGTCATCGGCACCCTGTGGTCCATCAACGACCGCAGCGCCGCCCAACTCGCCACCGACTTCTACGATTACCTCACCGACCACGGGACTACGCCACCGCAAACCGACCGCAGCGCCCACGCCCTGCACTACGCCGTACGGCGCGAACGCTCCCGTTACCCCCACAGCCCCACCCTGTGGGCCGCCAGCATCCATACCGGCGCATGAAAGTGAACCGCAGCGGGAGTGTGCCATGCCCCCTCCGTTCGACAGCCAGGTCAGGGGACAGCCTTGACCTGGCTGTCAAAGCCGTCGCTGTGGCCTGAACCCGGGGCGCTTCAAGTTGGGGTCGGGCAGGTCTGAACGTTGCTGCAAAGCGGGAGTGTTCTCGGGAGTAGCTTCCGCTAGGCGTGTTTTGAGTGAGGCGTGCCGGAATTGGTAGACGGTGACTGTCGCCGGTTCGTCGGCGGTGAGCAGGTGGTGAAGCAGCACGAGCTTCGCGACGACGCGGTCCTTGCGCAGGTAGACCGCCTTCGCTGGCTGTGAGCCCGAGGCATTGGCGCTGCGGTGGCCGTGCCGACAGTGGTAGCCGGGGGGCGGTTGACCCAGTGTCCTTCGAAGGCGCGCTCGCAGACCGCGCAGCGCAGCAGTCCTTTGATGGACCACCTTTTGCACCAGCAGGACCACCTGTACGGTGCCGCGCTCAGGGAAGCGGTGGTGCAGATGTTGTTGCTGGCAGTGCGCGCAATAGGTTGCCAATCGCCGCTCCGATTTCGGCTCGAGGAGCGGTATCGGAGATGCCTAGTGCAGCGGCAAGTGTCGTGAGGTGTAAATCGACAGCGGTCTCGACGAGACTGGCTAGAGTAACGGCCGCTGAGCGGACACGTGCGACTGCTGTGAGCAAGACGGCGACGCTCACGGCGGCGGAGGGCCACCAAAGCGCGGCGAGGACGAGATATGCGAGTCCCCAGCTGACGAGGCGACTCGCGTTAGTATAAGACTCTTGAGCAGAGGCTAGATCAGCTCGAAATGTGTCGGGAAGAACGCTCCACAAGCGCGGCCACATAATGTCGGGGTCAATGCCCGAGCTTGACCGCAGATGTGTTCCCGCCTGGAGAAACCGGTCGCCGATCGCGGTTGGGCGCCGTGGCCGGGTAGTGCCAATTCGGTTGAGCCTGTACTGCGCTCGCTGAGCATGACGTTCCGCGACGTTCGTATCGAGGCCGTGGCGCTGTGGCTGTGCGGCGGCGGCAATGGCCGTCTTCAGCCGTGCCGCAGCAGCGTCCCAATTCTTCTGGCGCCAGCTAAGCAGCCAGGAAAGAGGTGGTAGATCACCGGGTAGGACCCATAGTCGCTGGACTAGTGCGGCGCTGCCGGATACCGCGAGACCAACCGCGGCGGAACCAAGGAGCGCCGCAACGCCGACAAGTAGAACAGCGGCGAGGTCATGGCTCGCTGGACGGGCCGCGGTCTGGTCGATCCAGAGACGCATCCGGGCGGCGTTCAGCGCATGCCGCTGACCCAGCCGGACAGATACAACTAGCGCCCCCAGCCATAGCAGACCTGGAAGAATCAACAGCTCTAGCCACCTATCGGCGGCCTTTTTGCCAAGCTCCGCCAGGAAACCGTTCATGGCGACGGAACCGTGAAGGAAGCCATCGGGGTTCCACCGGACATCGCGCATGGCGGAGCGGCCGGCTCCTCTGACGGCAGTACGACCCGCTCACACAGGCCCTGCGGGCAGACCCATGCCGACACGTTTGGATGGCCTGAAAGCCCAGGCGACAGGGGGTGGTAGCCCCTGACTGTGGTGCCGACAAGTCCAGCGCGTGCGCAGGCCTCTTCAATCTCGTCGACCCACTCGGCGATCCGCGGATCTTCGAGTGGGGATGTACCACGCCATGCCTCAACAAGCTGGTCAAGGGCGGAACCCGCCCCGCCATCGCGCACGATATCCGCTATCGACGGCCACCGGCTCAGTTGATCGCAGAATGCCGCGATCCGATCTCCGACCCCCACCATGTGCGCTACCTATCAGTTGGCCGTTCGACGTCACTTCGCACCCCATGACCATGCGGTCACCGTATGCTATCAGCGCGGCACGGTGTGACGACGTCAGCGAAACGCCCTACCGCACCGTGCCCGCCAAGGAGTAAGTGTGCTGAACCAAGGCAGCGAGCAGTCCGACGACGAGTATCAGAGCGCCAAAGCCCTGATCGAAAGATTCAAACAAAATGGCGATGCCACGCTTCTTGCAGAGATCGAGATTCATCTCCGGGCCTCGTTGTCCCACCTGAACGGAGACGACGAACGGCGAACGGCGCGCCTCGTGGATCTTGCAATGACACTTCAGCTGCAGAACGCAGACGCGTTCTCGACTGCGAAGTTGACGGAAGCCATCGATTCATATCGGCTGGCACTCGACCTTCCCGTGCTGGACCCGAGCCGTGCATCGATCGCCACCAATCTCGGGCTTGGGCTCAATGAGCTCTGGTCTCGGACCCGAGACAATGATTTGATTCCTGCAATTGTGGCTGCCATGCAGGATGCCGCGTCGTCAAATGCAGCAGGACCTCCGTCACGGCCGGAGCGCCTTATCAATCTCGGCGCCGCGCTCGGAACGCAATACGAACACGCAGGTGCGGGCGATCCAGTTGAGGCGGTCGCCGTTGGGCATGAAGCGGTCTCGCTCGTGCCACAAGGCCATCCGGTACGGGCGTCGATCCTCAGTAACCTTGTCGCCGCTCTGCGACGGCTGTACCAGCAGTCCGGTGAACTCAAGGACTTGAATGAAGCGGTGATCTACGGCCGCGAAGCCGCGGGAACCGCCCGGCGACACAACCACCCACAATTGCCGTCCGTTCTTTGCAACCTTTCAGTCGCCTTACAGGACGCCTATCGGCAAACCGGGGATCCCGCGTTCATCACCGAAGCTATCGGCGTCGGCGATGAAGCAGCCGCGCTGCCTGCCGCGAACCACCTTGAGCGCGTGGCAATCCTTTCAAACCTGTCATCGGCATACCAAACTCGAGCGGAACTGACAGGCGACGCGACGTCCGCTGTCTCCGCGGTCGAAACCAGCAGTCTCCTTTTTGCGGAGGTGGGCCCTGACGACCCGGATCGGGCCTGGGCGCTGTCGCAGCATAGTGAGAGCTTGCGCGGGCAGTATCTCCTCTCGCGACATGCCGGGACGCTAGACGAGGCGGTGCGTGTAAGCCGACAGGCCGTGGATTCCTGCCCAGAGGACAGCTCAAAGCGTGCGGAGTGCTTGCACGCCTTCGGCGTCGCCCTGCATATGCAGGCCGAGCGCCGTGGAAGCGCCGACCTGCTGGCGCAGGCCATCGAAGCTGGACAGGAGGCTATGACGCTTGCGCTAGATCGCACCGACGACTATGCCGCGATTGCGGCGAGTCTCGGTGTGATGTTCCAGACGCAGTTCGTCCTCACGGGCGATGCGGATGCGCTTGCCAGCGCAGTCGAGGTGGGTTACCGCGCTGTGCAGACCAGTCGTGCGAACCCTGCTAGGCATCCTGTGATCTTGAATGGCCTTGCTGGGTCGCTCCAGCTGCAGGCTGATCGGCATAAGGACGCAGATCTTCTGTCTCAAGCTGTCGCCGTCGGTCGTCAAGCTGTCGCGGCCTCCCACCGCGAGGATCCTGGCCGCGTTGGGCGTATCAGTAACCTGGCACTCGGGCTGAGGAATCTGTTCGAGGCCACTGGCGACGAAAGGGTGCTGCACGAGGCCGCCGATATGCTCCGGGCTGAGACGGCGGACCTGTCTCCCAGTCACCAATCCTATCCATGGTGCATGAACAGTCTCGTTACCGTGCTGAGAGCACTCTTCGACGTAACGAGAAATGTGCAAGTGCTCGTCGAGGCGATTGACGCCGGCCAACGGGCCGCCCAGGCCATCTCCGCCGATCAGGGCATGTACTCGACGGTGCTCGCCAATCTTGGCGAGGCGCACCTATGCCTGTATCAGCAGACCGGGAACCCAGAGTCGCGGAACGAGGCATATGAGAGCTTCAGGAGCGCAGGCGTCTGCGAGTCGGGAGACCTCTCGGCCCGCATTGCTTCACTACGCCAAGCGGCAGTTTTGGCCAGTGATGGCGCTGCTCACGCAGAGGCTTTCGCGTTAGTTGAAATTGCCGTCGAGCTTCTGCCTCGCCTCACATCGGAAAACCTGCGAAGGTCCGATCGCGAATACCTTCTCGGAAAGCTCGGTTCCTTAGCGGGTATCGTGGCGGCCGTGTCCGTCGACGCTGGGCGGCCTCAGCGCGCCGTGGAACTCCTTGAACAATGCCGCGGCGTACTGGTAACAGGCACCCTCAGCGCGCGAGGCACAGATACAGCCCGCTTACAGCAGGAGGCCCCGGACCTGGCCCACGCCTTCACCGAGCTCCGCCATCAACTCGACATTGTGCAAGGGCTACCCGGAGCCTTGGACGGCGGCGAGGACCGGAAGCGGCTCCAGGCCGCGTGGAGCGAGATCGTCAGCCGCATTCGCTTGGTCGACGGCTTCCAAGACTTCATGGCGCCTCCGGTCGTTGAGAGACTAGCCCGGCTTGCCGTGGAAGGGCCCATCGTCCTCGTCTATGCCAGCCTCCTGCGGTGTGATGCACTGATCCTTAATACCGACACCGCTGACCCCGTCACTGTCGTGCCGCTGACGGGGTTCACGGAGAGCGACCTGCTCCATCAGGTGGCCCGTCTCACACTCGCACGGCAACAGAGCAGCGATCCACGCGCAGACCCGCAGGATCGCATTGACGCTCAGTCCGAGATCCTTGATGCATTGGCCTGGACGTGGGACGTGATCTGCGGACCTGTTCTGACCGCCCTTGGCCACACGACACAGCACGATGCCAGCGAGGCGACCCGTGTATGGTGGTGCCCCGTCGGGGCTGTCACATTCCTCCCGCTCCACGCCGCTGGCCATCACCGCAAACCCGACAACACTTCCGTTGAATGTCGGACTGTTCTCGACAGAGTGGTCTCCTCTTACACCACGACGCTTCTCGGGCTCGAGCATGCAAGACGCCTAGATCGAGACGAGCCGAACCCTGCGACGCTGGTCGTATCGGCACCGGACGTTCCTGATGCGCCACCGCTGCCGGGCGCACAACACGAGGCTGACATGGTCGCGACGTACCTCCCGAACGTCGAGATGCTCGTTGATCCGACGTGTCAGCAGGTCCTCGACGGTCTGCCGCGAAGCCGCATTGTGCACTTCGCATGCCACGCTCTGCCGGACGGCGCCGAGCCTGCGCAAAGCCGCATCCTCCTGCGAGACCATCTCTCAGAACCGCTGACTGTGGCCAAACTCGGCTCTCTCCGGCTGCCCAGCGGCTTGGCCTTCCTATCCGCATGCCAGACGGCGGTCACGGTGACGACGCTCGCCGATGAATCGGTACACGCTACGGGAGCGTTGTACCTGGCCGGCTACAACCAGGTCGTCGGTACGCTGTGGCCCGTCGAGGACATGTCGGCCTTCTGTTTCTCAGAGTCCTTCTATGCGTGGCTGGTAAGTGATGGCTCTGGACCAAGCCATACCTCTCGAGGTTTTTCGGCTCTTCACCACGCCACACTTCGGATGCGAGACCGTTTTCTCCAGGCCCCATCAATTTGGGCGGCATACACGCATACGGGAATTTAGCAGCTCAGTTGGCCGTAAACCTCTGACGTGAATGCCCGGTAGGGCTATCTGCCGGTGTGAGTGTGAGCTGCCCAGAGGGTCGGAGCCATCGGGTACTGAGTGCGAAGACGCGTGGTGGCGCGGTGGAGCGCGTGGGCGGCGAGGTCGGAGGAGGGCGGCGTCGTGCCGTGGTTCGTGAGGTGGGAGTAGAAGTCTTCGGCGAACTTAGCTGCGGCGTCATCATTGATGGGCCAGAGAGCACCCACGACGTGTCGGTAGCCGGCCAGGTAGAAGGCACCCGTGAAATGAAAAGACTCGTCGGCTAGCCGGGGCGGGGCCAGGGCGGTGCCGCAGGCCGACAGGTATGCCAAGTCGGCATCGAGGTTCAGAGCGGTGATGTCAGCAACGGTGAGCGGCGTGGTGGCGTGGTCGGTCAGGATCAAGTGGCTGCGGGTGGGTTCGGTCCAGTCGGCGTAGCCCTGGCCGGAGAAGTGGACGATGCGGTACGCGGGTAGCGCGGCAAGCACGTCAGTGCGGGTGGGTTGGGCAAGGACGTGGGTGCCGGGGATCATTGCGGCGATGGCTGCGGTTTCGACGGTGACGCCAGGTAGTTCGGCGCCGGGCAAGTCCGGTACCGGGACGACCAGGCTGGCCGGAAGCGCGGTGTCGGGACGGGAAGCGCGGGAGTGGCCGAGGGCGCGCACAGTGGGGGTATAGGAGGAGATGACTAGTGCCGTATCAGGCAACGCTCGCCCTGGTGACGATCTGACGTGGGCGGAGGTCGTCTGCGTGCCGGTTCCGCCAGATGATGTAGCGGCGGGT